>CAMFOZ010000007.1 GCA_945971245.1 uncultured Lactobacillus sp. | reverse complement strand
ATGTTCACGACATCATTGCAACGGCCTGGAAGTGGCACTCAACCCACCCAAAGGGCTACGATGACCGCGACTAGTTAAACATAGATAGAACTCTTAAAACCTACCGTGTCGACATTGTCGATCGGTAGGCTTTTATTATCTATGAAGGTTTATAATAGGAATGTTTTTAGTAGTAGGGGGAATCAGGATGCAGTTTAATTTTGATAATCAGCAGCAGACGATCATGGGGGTCACCATTTCAGACCACCAGCTCTACCGCTGCGTTCGGGATGCAATGTTATTTAATGTCTACGAGGGCTGGCAGCCGACCGTTGCCGATGTTCAGGAAGCAATTACCAAGGCCAAAGATCCCAACAGTCGTGGTAACCAGAAAGTTGAGGAGGAGTTTTGATGACTGATCAAGGACTAGCCACTCGTTTTAACTATCCGAATGGCACCCTTAAAAATAAGTTGGGGATTACTGACGCCGCTGAGCTGGCGCGCCGTGAATTTCGAATCGTCAACGAGAATGCTATTGCGCTCTTGCGGCATGCCAATAAGTTCCCGCAGATTCGGGAGATTGATCAGCTAAACCGGGTCCACCGCTTCTTATTTGATGAAGTCTATGACTGGGCAGGGGAGGTTCGTGACTACAACCTGACCAAGGGAGACCACTTTTTCCAAGACTTTCAGACTTTCCGGGAAGCCGCCAGCTGGATTAATAGCCTGCTGAATAATGCCAATCAAAACGATCGGATTGCTGCTAGTGCCTATGCCGAACTGTTGGACAACATCAACGAATACCATCCCTTCCGTGAGGGCAACGGGCGCAGCACTAAGGTCTTCTTACAGTTATTGGCACTGCAGCACCACCAATACCTTAACTTCCCGCTGCATCAGGACAAAATGGTTGCGGTCTTTAACCAGGATGGCCCGATTGACTACCAGACCTTGGGCCAGCTACTGAATGTTCAGGACCTCGATCAATAAACCCTGAGACTGGGACTAATGGTACCGGTTGTGATAAGATGTTAGGTGTGATTTGAAAGGATGGACGAAAAAATGAAAGTATTAGCAATTGATACATCGAACCACCCAATGAGTGTGGCCTTGGTCGAGGATGACCAGCTACTGGCAACGACCACGCTTAACATGGTGCGGAACCACAGTATCTACCTGATGCCAACGATCGACCAGCTCTGTCAGCTGGTTAAGTGGCAACCGAGTGACCTGGACCGGGTTGTGGTAGCCCAGGGCCCAGGCTCATACACGGGAATTCGGATTGCGGCAACCACGGCTAAAGTCCTGGCTGATACGTTGAACATTGACCTGGTCGGGGTATCGAGTCTGGAGGTCGTAGCCTACAACGTCCTGCCGACAACGACCGCCATTATCGTGCCGTTTTTTGATGCCCGGCGGGGGAATGTCTTTGCCGGTGCCTACCAGTGGCAGGATGGTCAGCTGAAGAACCAGATTGCTGACCAGCACCTGGCAATGAAGGACCTCCTGGCTCAGCTGGCTAAGATTGACCAGCCAGTGATCATGGTTGGGCACGTCACGAAGAAGATTGCCGATCAATTTGAAGAATTACCGGCCAATGTCACCTTGGCACCACGGGCCTACGGGATTCCTTCGACTTATCAGCTGGCCTTGGCGGGTGAAAAGCGGCCAGCGGTCAAGGAGATTGACCCGTTTGTACCGCACTATCTGCGGATTACTGAGGCGGAAGCTAACTGGCAGAAGCTCCACCCCGGAGTTACCAGGAAGAACTATGTTCGAGAAGTTTAAGAGTTGGTGCCGGGTCAACATCAATGGCCGTAAGTGGCCGCTGCTTGATTTTGCACGCCGTGTCGTGATGATCAAGCGGCATCAATACGTGGTCCGGATGGCAACGGAGCAGGATATCAAGGCGATGGTCGATATTGAACGGGCCATCTATGGTGATGCGCCGTGGAGCTATGCAGCCTTCCAGATCGAACTGCGGCGGCCCCACGACCGTCTCTACCTGGTGATCGTCGATGATGGTCAGGTTGTCGGTTTTATCGGGATGGCTGTTGACTGGTATCGGCTCGACCTGCATATTACCAATATTGGGATCACTCCCGGCTACCAGAAGAAGGGGATTGGTACCTACCTGATCAGTACCGCCCTTAATTATGCCCGTCATACCCAGTTACGGTCGGTTAGTCTAGAGGTCCGCGTTCATAACCTGGTGGCCCGGAAATTATACGAACACCTTGGCTTCCGGGAACGGGAGATCAAACACCGCTACTACCTCGATAACCACGAGGATGCAATTGACATGACGGCGGACCTATTAAATAAAGGAGAGCAGAATTAGTTATGGCAGAACGTACGCTCATTTTAGCGTTTGAAACCAGTTGTGATGAAACCAGTGTGGCCGTAGTCGAAAACGGCACTAAGATCCTTAGCAACGTGGTGGCCACCCAGATCGACAGCCACCAGCGTTTCGGTGGGGTCGTCCCCGAAGTGGCCAGTCGGCACCATATCGAATGGATCACACGGTGTGTGGACCAGGCCCTGGATGAATCTGGGGTCAGTTATGATGATATTGCGGCGGTGGCCGTCACCTATGGACCGGGCCTCGTTGGTTCCCTGCTGGTGGGGGTAACCGCGGCGAAGGTCATCGCTTGGGCACATCACTTACCGTTGGTTCCAGTCAACCACATGGCTGGACACTTGTATGCGGCCCGTTATGTTGGCGAATTCCTGTATCCACAGATGGCTCTGTTGGTTTCTGGTGGGCACACCGAGTTGGTCTACATGCCAAAGGAACACGAGTATGAAATCATCGGTGAGACCCGGGATGATGCTGCCGGTGAAGCCTATGACAAGATCGGCCGGGTTCTCGGTGTCAACTACCCAGCTGGTAAGACGATTGACGAGTGGGCAGCGAAGGGCCACGATACCTTTAAGTTCCCTCGGGCCATGGAGAAGGAGGCCAACTACGACTTCAGTTTTAGTGGGCTGAAGAGTGCCTTCATCAACACCGTTCATAACGCTGACCAGCGGGGAGAGAAGTTGGATAAGTATGACCTGGCAGCCAGCTTCCAACAGAGTGTTGTCGACGTCCTGGCGGAGAAGACAATGCGGGCCCTGGACCGGTACCCAGTTAAGCAATTAATCTTGGCCGGTGGGGTCGCTGCCAACCACGGTCTGCGGACCCGGTTGGATCACGACATGGCCAAATACCATCCGGAAGTGGGGATGCTCCAGGCACCACTGAAGCTGTGTGGTGATAATGCCGCCATGATCGGGGCTGCCGGTTATATCGACTACCAGAATGGTGATCGGGCCGGCTGGGACTTGAATGCTGTCCCAAGCCTGATGTTCAAGCGGATGGAAGTTGAATAATCAATTGAGATACTTAAAAGCCGTCATGGAATCACTTCATAGTTTGATTTCATGACGGCTTCTTTGTGTTTTCGGAATTGTTTAGTGCCAGATGTGGCCAACGATGTACTGGGCATTTTCTGGATCGGCCCGCATCCGCTCGATAGTCCCGTTGATCTTGGTAGCCAGATTGCGGTCGGCCCACGTGGTTGATTGAGCCAGTAACTGATTGTTGCGAGCCTGGACGCTGGCGAGACCGCTGTTGAAGGCAGCGACGTCTTGATATTCCGTGTACTGGCCAGCTAACTTGTTGAGCTCAGCTACCAAGTTATTGAGCTCGGCACCCACCGCGGTTCCGGCGGCCGTGCTGGCAGGGTCGTCGTAGGATAAATCATCATCGGTTTGATTACCGGTGTTGCCATTTGTCGTTCCCTGACCAGGAGCGGTCGTGGTACCAGAACCGTTTGGAGCGCTATTGTTAGCACCACTAGCAGGAGTAGCTGAGGCCCCTTGGTTATTGGCTGCCGGTGTAGTACCAGTGTCTGCTGATTCGTTATTTGCCTTCTTGGCTTTGTCGGCCCGCTTTTTTTCCTTCTTATCAGCGGTTTTCTTCTTGGCCTTCTTTGGTGCGGTGGTGCTCGGTTCGGCTACGTCTTCACTGGTGGTGCTTGGTCGCATGACACCCCATGTTCCCAAGACCAGGGCGAGGACGGCCAGAGTACCGATTAGCCACCATCCCCAACGGCGGCGGTGATTTTTTCTTCTCATCTTCCTTCTCCTTAATAATATTGAATCCGCTTACTTACTGTTTAAATTATAACATGGGGTTAACGATTACGGTGGTAAAGAAAATCATAATAGGTTAAAGAAAGGGTAGCAACACAGTGTCGCTACCCTTTCTGGTATATAAATTGATATGATTTAGTCTTCGCCGTTGGCCTTGTTGACTGCATCGATTACGCCAAAACGGAAACCGTGCTTCTCCAGGGCTTCGACCCCCTTGATCGTCGTGCCAGCCGGGGAGGTTACCTCGTCACGAAGGGCGGATGGGCTCTTCTCGGTGTCGTAGGCTAGGGTCCCAGTTCCCTTGACCATGCTGGCGATCAGTTGGTAAGCGGTCTGACGGTCAAGACCGTGCTTGACGGCGGCGTCGCTCATAGCATCCATGAAGACGTCGACGAATGCCGGACCACAGCCACCGACAACACCCACGATGTCAAGCTGGTCTTCGCTGACCATGATGACATCACCGAGCTGGTTGAGGACGTTGTCGATGATGTTTCGGGTATTGGTTGAATCCTCCGCTGGCAGAGCCAGGCCGATGGTCCCAGCGTTGACAGCAACTGGCGTGTTGGGAATCATTGTCGCTACCGGATTATTCGGCAATACAGCCTTGAGCTCATGCTGCCGAACCCCAGCGGCGGCCGAGATGATGACGGTATTCGGCTTCAGCCCGTCGAGTTCCTTGGCGACTGCCACGGTAATGTTGGCTGGGGTGGTCAGGATCACGACATCAGGCTGATATTTGATGACCTCACTGGCCGTAGTGAATAGCTTGAAGTGCAGCTGTTCGGCCATATTGCTAACCCGGGGATTGGTTGGGTTCAGACCGCTGACCTCATCGGCGCTGCTGGTCACAAGTCCTTTAATGATGGCGCCGCCCATACTACCGACACCTACAACTGTAATCTTCATAATTAAATTCCTCCTTATTGGTAAATCCTAGTGGCGCACCTGACCATTACCGGTGATCTCGTACTTGATCGTAGTTAGCTGATCGAGCCCCATCGGTCCGCGAGCGTGCAACTTCTGGGTACTGATTCCGATCTCGGCACCGAAGCCAAAGACTCCACCATCGGTAAAACGGGTTGAGGCGTTGACGTAGACACAGGCGGAATTAATCCGCTGCTGGAAAGCCCGGCCACGCTCGATATTATCGGTGATGATGACCTCGGAGTGGTGAGTGCTATGGCGGTTGATGTGGTGGATGGCATCATCGAGGGAGTCGACCACCTTGACCGCCATGATTAGGTCGTTGTACTCGGTGTCCCAATCCTCGTCTGAAGCAGCTTGCATCTGGGGAACAATTGCCCGGGCCCGGGCATCACCGCGCAGCTGAACACCGTGGTCAATCAGGGCCTGGGCGATGGCTGGCAGGTACTTGTCCGCCACGTCTTGGTGAATCAGGAGCTTTTCGGCCGCGTTGCAGACAGATGGCCGCTGGACCTTAGCATTGACGGTGATGTCGGTAGCCATTTGAAGGTCGGCATCCTTGTCGATGTAAACGTGACAGTTCCCGGCCCCGGTTTCGATTACCGGTACGGTGGCCGTCTTAACAACCCGTTGGATGAGACCCCGGCCACCCCGTGGAATGAGGACATCGATGTAGTCCGTGAGGTTCATCATCTCCTGGGCGAGTTCATGACTGGTGTCTTCGATTAATTGAACAGCGTCGGCCGGGAGTCCCTGCTTTTCTAGTGCGGCCCGCAGAACGTTAGCGAGGGTGGTGTTGGTCCGGATAGCTTCCTTTCCCCCGCGGAGGATCACCGCGTTACCGCTCTTGAAGGTCAGACCGGTGGCGTCAACAGTGACGTTTGGCCGCGCCTCGAAGATGATTCCGATGACGCCCAGTGGAACCCGCCGCTGCAAAATCTGGAGTCCGTCGGTGTTGATCCAGCCCCGGTCAATCCGGGCAGTCGGATCGGCTAGATTAGCGATGGCCCGCAGCCCGTTGGCCATATCGGTAATGCGTTGCTGGTCAACCATCAGGCGGTCGGTGAACTTCTTAGGCATGTTCACCGCATTAGCGAGGTCCTCCTTGTTGGCGGTGATGACCTCTTGCTGGTGGGCTTCTAGGGCGTTTGCCATGGCGACTAGTGCCTGGTTCTTAGTGGCAGTGTCGAGTAGGGCAACTTGATCGGCAGCGGCCTGAGCCCGTTGACCGATTTTGATTAATGCTTCATTCATAGTTTTTCCTCCTTTATATGTTACTTACCAAACTGGGTACCGACTTCTTCGCCGTTGACAATCCGGAAGATAATCTTGGGATCGGCACCGTTGCAGAGGATCATCTTCTGGTTAGCCTTCATGACCGTGGTGGCGGCGTGGAGCTTGGTGACCATTCCCCCGGTACCGAAGCGGGTGCTGGAACCGCTGGCGGCCTCTTCCAGTTCCGGAGTCATTTCGGTTACCCGCCGAATCGGCTGGGCATCGGGGAACTTGTGGGGGTCCTTGTCGTAGAAGGCATCGATATCGGAGAGGACCACGAGCAGGTCAGCGTGGATCCGCGTGGCTACCAGGGCAGACAGCTCGTCGTTGTCACTGAAGGTGGTGTGGTGGTCCAACTCGTCGACGGAAACGGGATCGTTTTCGTTGATGATCGGGACGACCCCATCGGCCAGCAGGGTGGTGATGGTGTTGAGGACGTGCTGGCGGCTGACCGGGAAGTGCAGGACGTCCCGGGTCAGGAGCAGTTGGCCGACCTTGGTCTGGTAGTCGAGGAAGCGTTGCGAGTAGATCCGCATCAGTTCGGTTTGCCCGATGGCGGCCAGGGCCTGCTGCTTGGCGATCTCACTGGGGCGCTTTTTCAACCCTAAACTCGCCAGACCGACACCCATCGCCCCAGACGAGACGAGAATCATCTCGTAGCCCTGGTGGTTAAGGGTCGCCAGGGTAAATGCCAATCCATCAATTGCGTGCAGATTAGTTTGGCCGTTGGGGAGGATCAGACTACTGGTCCCGACCTTAATGACTATTCGCTGTTTCTTTGCTGCCATAACGCAGATCCCTCCTTAAACAAAAGCACGCCTTTAATCGAGACACCCGTTACGGCGTTACCATTCTCGTTTAAAGACGTGCTTTACTCTTTTTAATTAATTATATTCATGTGTTATCAAGATGGCTTGGATTCGGTCTTGCGACGGGGCTTGCAGCCGGTGACTCCGCTCTCTGAACTGACCTACTATGACCATACTCTAAGTTTAACTTCACGGTGAATTATTTGTCAAGCGTCAGGCGAGTTAGTTCTGCTGGTCAAATTCTTCCAGCTTTTCAGCCGCCTCGGTCCAAGCTAATTCAACCTCTTCGGCCTTATCTTTAGCCGCATCGAGCTCCTTTTGCAGGTCGGTAAGCTTGCCGATATCGGTAGCGATCTCCGGCTGGCTCATCTTTTCCTGGAGCTGGGTCTGCTGGTCTTCCAATTCGCCCATCTCCTGCTCAAGCTTATCAACTTGACGCTGGAGCTTCCGCCGGGCCTTCTGCTGTTCCTTACTCTGCTGGTAGGATTGTTTACCGGTCGAAGGCGCTGCTTGCTTTTCCACATTATCACTTGGGGCGCTAGACTGGCGCTTGGCCTGCTCGGCAAGGAAGTCATCGTAGTTCCCTTCGTAATGGGTGATCCCGTCCTTGTGCATATCGAGGACGTCGGTGGACACCTGGTTGATGAAGTAACGGTCGTGGGAGACGAAGAGGACGGTGCCCGTGAACTCGTTGATGGCATTTTCCAGGACTTCCCGGCTGTCAATGTCAAGGTGGTTGGTCGGTTCATCCAGGATCAGAAAGTTGATCGGCTTGAAGGAGAGCTTGGTCAATTCCAGCCGGGCCTTCTCACCACCGGAGAGGTCGTGGACTGGCTTGTAGACGTCATCGCCGACGAAGAGGAAGCTGCCGAGTAGGGACCGGATGTCCTTTTCGGGAACCTCGGGGTGGTCATCCCAGACTTCATCGAGGACGGTCTTCTCGGGGTGGAGCTGTTGCTGCTCCTGGTCGTAGTAACCGATCTCAAGGTTAGCCCCAAACTTGACGGTCCCGCTAACCAGGGGAATCTGGTGGAGCAGGGACTTCAGCAGGGTCGACTTCCCGATCCCGTTGGGCCCAATGATCCCGATTCGTTGGGGCTTCCGGACAGTGAAGCTGAGGGGACCGGCCAGCACCTGTTCATCATAGCCGACCTTAGCATTTTCTACGTCGAGTACTTCGGTCCCACTATCCTTGTCACTGTGGAACTGGAAGTGGATGGACCGGTCATCAGTTTCGGGCCGCTCCAGGCGGTCCATCTTCTCCAACTGCTTCCGCCGAGCCTGGGCACGCTTGGTCGTTGAGGCCCGGACGATGTTACGGTTGACAAAGTCTTCCAACTTGGCAATCTTCTTTTGTTGCTGGTCGTAGTGCTTCCATTCGGCCTTGAGCCGTTCCTGCTTATGGGCGACAAACTGGGTGTAGTTACCCGTGTAGTGAGTCAGGGTTCGGTTATCCAAGTCATAGACATCCTTGACGACGTGGTCGAGGAAGTAACGGTCATGAGAGACGACGAGCAGGGCACCCCGGTAACTCTTGAGGTAGTCTTCTAGCCAGGCCAGGACGTTCATGTCGAGGTGGTTGGTCGGTTCGTCCAGGATCAAGAGGTTGGGTTCCTGCAGAAGGATCTTGGCGAGGGCCAGCTTAGTCTTCTGACCACCGGAGAGGGCGTCGACGGGGGTGTCGTAGTACTCCTCACCAAAACCGAACCCGTGCAGGATCCCCCGCATCCGGGATTCGTACTCAAAACCACCGCGCTTCTTATATTCCCCCTGGAGCCGGTCGTACTTATTGAGCACCTGCTGGTATTGGTTGCTATTCGGGTCAAGATCACCGAGCTGGTCCTCCAATTGGTGGATTTCCTTTTCCATCTCGTGGAGGGGTGCGAAGACGAGGTCGAGCTCTGCCCAGATGTTGTTTTGACTGTCGAGCCCCTGATCCTGGGCCAGGTAGCCGATGGTCAGATCTTTGACTTTACTGATCGTTCCCTCATCTGGCTGGGTGATTCCAGCGATCATCTTCAGTAGGGTCGTCTTTCCGGCCCCGTTCCGACCAACGAGGGCCGTCCGTCCGTGGTCCTGGACCTGAAGATTAATATTGTGAAATAAGACGTCGGCCCCGAAACGGCGCATGACGTCATTGGTTTGTAAAAGTATCATAAACGAAACCTCATTAATATTAGTTGTTAAATCATTTTACATTTTAGCAGATTTTAGTTAAATTATAAAAAATTGGATTTTTATTGTATATTGGTTCACAAAAACAGGTAAAGTTGCTAGAATATATTGTAATGTGAACTTCACAAGCATTGAAAAATTAAAATTAATAATTTGCTCAACAATAAGCGTGAGCGTTAAAACAAGCAATTGTTAACCAATCATATTAGGAGGAATAATGTATGCCAAGCAAAAAGATTCCACGAGCCACGGCCCGGCGGTTACCAATCTATTATCGTTACCTGACGGTGCTGCTGAGCGCCAATAAGCAACGGGTTTCATCCACTGAATTGTCCGAAGCCGTTCAGGTGGATTCCGCAACCATCCGGCGGGACTTCTCCTACTTCGGTGAGTTGGGGAAGCGGGGTTACGGCTATGATGTGGCCAACCTGCTGAAGTTCTTCAAGGGGATTCTCCACCAGGACTCCCTGGTTAGTGTTGCCCTCGTCGGTGTCGGGAGCTTGGGGAGCGCCCTCTTGAACTACAACTTCCACCAGGATACTAACTTGCGGATCAGTGCGGCCTTTGACACTAAGCCAGAGTTTGCCAACACGATTAAGAGTGGTATTCCGATCTATCCGGCAGAGGAAATGACGACCCAGCTCAAGGAACAACAGATTGATGTTGTTATTCTGACGGTGCCAGGTGCCAAGGCCCAGAAGGTCACCGACCAGCTGGTTGAAGCCGGAGTGAAGGGAATCTTGAACTTCACACCAGTTCGGCTGTCCGTACCAAAGGACGTCCAGGTCCAAAACATCGACCTGACAAACGAACTGCAGACCTTGATTTACTTCATCAAGAACTACTCAGAAGAAAACAAGTAATGATTAACGTGGCGAAAAAACAGCGTGCTTTTTCGCCGCGTTTTCGTTTTAAATTATTGGAGGATAAAAAATAGTCAAAGTTGGTCAAACTTTCTTGTTGCAATTCAGTAAAAAGATGTTATAGTTATAAATGTGGTTAGCACTTAGGAACGCTGAGTGCTAAAATGACAAACTAATTTTAACAAGATGGAGGGATTAACGTGTTAAAACCATTAGGAGATCGCGTTGTTCTTAAGGCTGAAACTGAAGAAGAAAAGACGGTTGGCGGGATTGTCCTTGCTTCCAATGTGAAGGAAAAGCCAACTACTGGAAAGGTTATTGCTGTTGGTGAAGGACGGACCTTAGACAACGGACAAAAGCTTACTCCAGCTGTTAAGGAAGGTGACCGGGTACTCTTTGATAAGTACGCCGGCAACGAAGTGGAATACAACGGTGAAAAGTACCTGGTTGTCCACGAAAAGGATTTAGTTGCGGTAATCGACTAAGTTTAATCAATTAAAATCAAACGTTAAAAATCATTACTTTCATTTAATGAGGTGACAATAAATGGCAAAGGAAATTAAGTTTTCTGAAGATGCACGGAACGAAATGCTCCGTGGTGTTGACAAGTTAGCTAACACTGTTAAGACGACGATGGGTCCTAAGGGTCGTAACGTTGTCCTTGAACAAAGCTACGGCAACCCAACCATCACGAACGATGGGGTTACGATTGCCAAGAGCATTGAATTGGAAAACCACTTCGAAAACATGGGTGCTAAGCTGGTTTCCGAAGTTGCTTCCAAGACTAACGACATCGCCGGTGACGGTACGACGACTGCTACTGTTTTGACGCAAGCAATTGTTAACGCCGGGATGAAGAACGTTACTGCCGGTGCTAACCCAGTTGGTATCCGTCGTGGGATCGACAAGGCTACCCGGGCCGCTGTTGAAGCATTGAAGAAGATGTCACACGACGTTAAGACCAAGGATGACATCGCCCAAATCGCTTCCATTTCTGCTGATAACAAGGAAGTTGGTAAGCTGATTGCCGACGCCATGGAAAAGGTTGGTAACGATGGTGTTATCACTCTTGAAGACTCACGTGGTGTTGACACTAGTGTTGACGTTGTTGAAGGGATGAGCTTCGATCGTGGTTACATGTCACAATACATGGTAACTGACAACGACAAGATGGAAGCCGACCTCGACAACCCATACATCCTGATCACTGATAAGAAGATCAGCAACATCCAAGACATTCTGCCATTGCTGCAAAATGTTGTTCAGGAAGGCCGGGCCCTGTTGATCATCGCTGATGACATCACTGGTGAAGCTCTGCCAACCCTTGTTCTGAACAAGATTCGTGGTACCTTCAACGTGGTTGCTGTTAAGGCCCCTGGCTTCGGTGACCGTCGTAAGGCTCAACTCCAAGATATCGCCGTATTGACTGGTGGTACTGTCATTTCTGATGACCTGGGCATGAACCTGAAGGACGCTACGGTTGAACAACTTGGTCAAGCTAACAAGGTAACGGTTACGAAGGACTCCACCACGATTGTTGACGGTGCTGGTGCTAAGGAAGCCATTGCTGAACGGGTTGACCAAATCAAGCAAGCCATCTCCAAGGCAACTTCTGACTTCGACAAGGAGAAGCTTCAAGAACGTCTGGCAAAGCTTTCTGGCGGTGTTGCCGTTGTTCGGGTTGGTGCTGCTACCGAAACTGAAATGAAGGAAAAGAAGTACCGGATCGAAGATGCCCTGAACGCTACCCGGGCTGCTGTCCAAGAAGGATTCGTTCCTGGCGGTGGTACGGCATTAGTTAACGTTCTGCCTGCCTTAGACGAAGTTGAAGCTACTGGTGACGAAGCTACTGGTGTTAACATCGTTAAGGACGCTCTGGAAGCACCTGTTCGTCAAATCGCTGAAAATGCCGGTGTTGAAGGCTCTGTCATTGTTAACCAATTGAAGAGCGAAAAGCCTGGCATTGGTTACAACGCTGCTGACGGCAAGTTCGAAGATATGGTTAAGGCCGGAATCGTTGACCCAACCAAGGTTACCCGTTCTGCTCTGCAAAACGCTGCTTCTGTATCTGCATTGTTGCTCACCACTGAAGCGGTTGTTGCCGACAAGCCAGATGACAGCAAGAACAACGCTCCTGCTGCTCCACAAGGCGGCGCCGGCATGGGCGGCATGATGTAATCTGTCCTCTTAAATTACTGAGATAATAAACTAAAAATAACCATGAGGAATAACCTTCCTCGTGGTTATTTTTTTGCTATTCGCGCTTCTTTTGCCCTGCTTCAAAATCATATTTCCCGGGAAATATTGATTGCCGCCGAGGACTTTACCCCCGCGCGGCGGCCGCGATGTGGTAAAGTAGATCATGCATTATTTAAAAAATAACCTTGGCAGAGGGGAGTTATTGATGAAAAAACTAAAAGTACAGAAGATAAGCCTTTTCTCGGGGATTATGCTGGCCCTAAATTCCTTGATCGGTTCTGGCTGGCTATTTGGTGCCGGGACCGCCGCAAAGGTTGCCGGGCCAGCCGCCATTATTTCCTGGGTCCTCGGGGCAGTAATTATTATCAGCATTGCCCTGACTTATGTTGAACTGGGGGCGATGTTTCCGGAGAGCGGTGGGATGAGCCGGTATGCCCAGTATAGTCATGGCCAGTTACTTGGCTTCATTGCTGCTTGGGCCAACTGGATCTCCTTAATCACTCTGGTCCCAATGGAGGCGGTGGCTTCGGTCCAGTACATGAGTTCTTGGCCGTGGTCCTGGGCCAACTGGACCCACCACTTCATGAAGAATGGCAACATCACGGCTAACGGAATGTGGGTGGTCGTGCTCTTCATGCTGGTCTTTACCCTAATCAACTTCTGGTCTGTTAAGCTGATGACCCGGTTCACTAACCTAATTTCGGTCTTCAAGATCGTTTTGCCAACCTTAACGATCCTGATGCTGATCATCAGTGGCTTCCATCCGGCTAACTTCGGTCACAGTGTTGGGACCTTCATGCCTTACGGGAGCCGGTCGATCTTCGAGGCCGCTGCGGTTTCCGGGATCATCATGTCCTACGATGCCTTCCAGACGATTATTAATATGGGTGGGGAAATGGTTAACCCCCATAAGAACATCGTCCGGGGGGTCCTGATCTCCATGATCATCACCGCCGTGATCTACATCATGCTGCAGGTGGCCTTTATCGGCGCAATTGATCCGGCAATGCTGGCCAAGGATGGCTGGCACGGGATCAATTTCACTTCACCGTTTGCCGATATTGCCATCCTACTCGGGATGAACTGGCTGGCCATCCTGCTTTACATGGATGCCTTCGTATCACCATTCGGCACCGGAGTCGCATTTGTGGCCACGGCTTCCCGGGCCTTGGCGGCCATGACCCACACCAAGCACCTGCCACAATGGCTGGGACGGTTAGCTCGGCGGTACATGATTCCGCGGTTTGCCATGGTGACCGACTTTGTTCTGGCGGTTATTTTAGTCAATACCTTCCGGAACTGGAGCCTGCTGGCAACCGTTATCACGGGCTCCACGCTGATCGCCTACCTGACCGGTCCAGTAACCGTGATTGCCCTTCGTAAGATGCGGCCGGACCTTAAGCGGCCGTTTGCGCCGGCTTATATGCCATGGTTGGCGCCGGTCGCCTTTGTCCTGGCGAGCCTGGCGATCTACTGGACCATGTGGCCGACGACGATCCAGGTGATCCTGGTCATTGCTTTGGGATTGCCAATCTACCTTTACTACGAAGCCCGTTACCACCATACCACCTGGGGGCCACAGCTGAAGAGCAGTGCCTGGCTGCTATGTTACCTGGTTTTCATCTCGCTCATGTCCTACATGGGTAGCGAAGGCTTCGGTGGTCAAAACTGGATTAAGTACCCGTGGGACTTCGTGGTGATCATTGTCTTCTCCCTGTTCTTCTACTGGTGGGGAACGCGCAGTCACCTGGCCGAGATTGATCCGGGGGCTGAAGAGGTCAACCAGCGGGTCAAACTTTAGCGTAGAAATGTCCTAATTGGCGAAAAAAGTTCCGAAATGCTTGTTGCAAACGACGTTAATAAATTATAATATTATCCAGTTATCTCAAATAACGTGATAATTAAATTAATGGAGCCAATTTACTGACCCAAATCAAAATCATTGGGAGGGAGAGAAATGTGGCGCTATCTTAAACGCGTGTTAATTGGAAAACCATTAAAGACCCTTGATGAAGGGCAAACCCACTTAACAAAGTTTAAAGCCCTGGCGATGCTGTCGTCAGATGCCATTTCGTCAGTGGCCTATGGTCCAGAGCAGATTACGACTGTCCTGGTAACCCTGTCGGCTGCGGCAATCTGGTACTCAATCCCGATCGCAGCAATTGTTCTGATCTTACTGCTGGCGATCACGCTATCATACCAACAGATTATCCATGCTTACCCGAGTGGTGGGGGTGCCTATGTGGTTGCCACCCGAAACTGGGGGAGCAACGGGGGGCTGTTTGCTGGGGGATCCCTCCTGGTTGACTACATGCTAACCGTGGCGGTTTCCACGACTTCTGGGACCGAAGCGATCACCTCGGCAATCCCCGCCCTGTACCACTATTCGGTACCGATCTCGATCATTATCGTCCTGCTGATCATGTTCATGAATCTACGGGGGATGAGCGAGAGTGCCAACTTCCTGACCGTGCCGGTCTACTTCTTCGTCTTGATGACGATGATCATGATCATCTGGGGTGGTTACAACATCCTTACTGGTCAGATTCATTACCATGCGGTTGCTGACTACGGGACACCGGTTGCCGGGATGTCATTCGTCCTGTTTATCCGGGCGTTCTCGGCTGGTTCATCCTCACTGACGGGGGTGGAAGCCGTAAGTAACGCGGTGCCAAACTTCAATAAGCCTAAGGAGAAGAACGCGGCGACAACGCTGGCCATCATGAGTGCCATCCTGGCCTTCTTCTTCATTGCCATCATCTTCTTCAGCTTCTACCTGGGGCTGGTACCAAACTCACGGACAACGATCATGTCCCAGATGGCGGCTCAGATCTTCGGCGGCCACGGGATTGGCTTTTACCTGCTGCAGCTGTCGACGGCCATGATCCTGGCGGTTGCCGCTAACACCGGGTTCTCAGCCTTCCCAATCCTGGCCTTCAACATGGCCAAGGATAAGTACATGCCGCATGCCTTCATGGACCGTGGTGATCGGCTGGGCTACTCCAACGGGATCATTTCCCTGGCGATCGGTGCCATCATCTTGATCTTGATCTTCCACGGTCAGACCAACATGCTGATTCCACTGTACGCGGTCGGAGTGTTCGTACCGTTCACGCTTTCCCAATCCGGGATGATTATCCACTGGTTCCGGGAACGTGAAGGCTGGTGGGTCGGCAAGGCCTTCATCAACTTTGTCGGAGCCCTGATTTCCTTTATCTTGGTTATCTGTCTCTTCTGGCAGCACTTCAGTAATGTTTGGCCATACCTGATCATCATGCCGCTCCTGCTCTTCTTGTTCCACGCTGTTCACTCTCACTATGTTAAGGTGGCGGCACAGTTGCGGGTGGCTGAAAAGACCAAGGTTCAGCTTCACGACTATGATGGCTCTACCGTCATTGTCCTGGTTGGGAATGTCACCCGGGTCACCCGGGGGGCAATTAACTATGCCCGGTCCATCGGTGACTATGTCATTGCGATGCACGTGTCATTCGATGAAAACCCTGGGAAGGAACACAAGACGGCCAACGAATTTAAGGCCGAGTACCCGGATGTTCGTTTCGTTGACATCCATTCTTCCTACCGGTCAATTGCCAAGCCAACCCTGCGTTTCGTTGACGTAATCGCCAAGCGGGCGGAGGCACGGAACTACTCGACAACCGTCCTGGTTCCGCAGTTCATTCCAAAGCACCCATGGCAGCTGGCTCTGCACAATCAGACCAGTGTTCGTCTGCGGGCGGTGCTGAACTCACGTGAGAACATCATCGTGGCCAGTTACAATTATCACTTACACGAATAAAAAACAAACGGTGCCCCGGTCAAACTGGAGGGCGCCGTTTTTAGTAAGGAGCTTTTATGGAAAGAAAACAATTGCTATACGGCCTGCTATTTGCGCTGGGCCTCTTCTTCACTGCCAGCTATTCCATCGATAACCGCGGCTTCCACTCGGGCATCTACGGGATCATCGGCTGCCTGCTGATGGTGGCAGCGTACTGCGGCTTTAACTGGGATAAATTAAAAGCCCATGATCATCACGCGCGGGTGATCCTGGGCTGGCTGGTCGGCATTACGACCTTCATTATTATTTTAGATATTGCGGAAGCCGTCTTGGTTTAGGCTGGCTGATAGGGCACCTCGTGGTTGCGGGGTTGGCCCTTTTTTATTTGGAGTTGGTCATTGAACCGGTTGGTGAGCAGGGCGATGAGGTCATCCATGGCCGCTTGGTCAACGAAGATGGTGACCGTCACGTCCACGCCGTATGCCTCGTTAGCGACCTCAATCTGTTGTTCCTTGAGGAAGTACAGGAGCTTGTCGTGCTGGGCGTAGCTGACGGTGATGTCGACGGCGGTTTGGATAACCCGCTGAACAAGGCCCGCCTGGTGAATGGCGTTGGTGGTGACGTTGCTGTATGCCCGGATGAGGCCTCCCGCCCCGAGCTTGATCCCACCGAAGTACCGGGTTACCACGGCGACGACATTATGGAGCTTGGCTAGCTGGAGGGATTCCAGGATCGGCACCCCGGCCGTCCCACTTGGCTCCCCATTGTCACTTTCCCGCTGGATCTGATCATTGTCGCCGACCATGTAGGCAAAACAGTTGTGATTGGCCTTGCGATTAGCGGCCTGGACTTGGGCGATGAAGTCCTGGGCGGCCTCTTCCGTGTCGGCCCGGCCGATTGAGCAGATAAAACGCGATTTCTTGATGACCATCTCGAAGCTGGTGTTCTTAGCAATGGTAATGAATGGTTCTGACATGTAAAAACTTCTTTCGTATCTTTGGTAAGTATTCCCGTACTTATTAGGTAGGGGGGATAGTGATGGATTTAAGTGAGTATTATGGGCGGCGGGTGCTGATTGACCAGCCCGAGTGGCGGCGTGCCAAGCCAGCCCCACCGATTGAGGTACTACCGACGATGACCCGGCACGGGCAAATGATCCGCTGCCTGCGTTGCGGTCAGGAGACGGCCTGCCGGGTTGCCGCCTTACCGAATGATGAATTTTATTGTCCCCGCTGCATTAACCTGGGGCGGGTGGCGACGTTAAATAAATTTTATCATGTTCCGGAGCCAAATCAATTCACGGTGACTTCGCCAGTTCTAACCTGGACAGGGCAACTGTCGCCCTTACAGGAGGAGGCGGCTACCACGGTCGATGCGGGGATGACCGCTCATCGTCACCAACTACTGTGGGCGGTGACCGGTGCTGGTAAAACCGAAATGATGTTCAGGGGGATTGCCCATGCTCTGGCGCGGGGAGAGCGGCTAGCGGTGGCCTCACCCCGGGTGGATGTCTGCCTGGAATTATACCCCCGTCTGCAGGCCGCTTTTCAGAATACTTCGCTGGTCCTATTGCACGGTCGGCAGGAGCTACCCTATCACTATGCCCAGCTGACGGTTTGTACCACCCACCAGTTGCTGCGTTTCTACCATGCCTTCGATAACTTGATTATCGATGAGGTGGATGCCTTTCCCTTCGCCGCCAATGATGCCCTGCTCTTTGCCAGTCGCCAGGCGGTGAAGAAGGCGGGCGGCTGCCTGTACCTGACGGCTACTCCGGGCCCAGCCCTCCTGCGACAGGTCCGGCGCGGACACTTGGCGGTGAGCTACTTACCGCTCCGTTACCATGGCCATTTATTGCCACGGATCCACCTGCACTTGGCCCCGGGATGGCGGCGGGGGTTGCAGCGTGGGCATCTGCCAGCTAGCCTGCTTAGTCAACTTCGCCGGTCTTTGGATAACGGCTATCGTTTTCTCTTATTTGTCCCCCACGTGGCGGACCTAGCGGTGGTGGGGCCCATTCTCCAGACTGCGTTACCTCGTCATCCGTTTACGACTGTTCATGCCGCGGATCCGGACCGGTTGACGAAGGTCCAGGGGATGCGTGATGGTAAGTATGACTTCTTGGTAACCACGACCATCCTGGAACGGGGAGTGACCTTCCCGGAAATCGATGTGTTTGTCCTGGGCGCCGATGAACCAGTCTTCTCATCCTCAGCCCTGGTCCAGATTGCCGGGCGGGCAGGACGATCGCTGAGTCGGCCGACGGGGACGGTTGGCTTCTGGATCGCCGGGCAGTGTCGGCGGGTGCGGTCAGCAGTGCGCCAGGTGAACTTCATGAATCGCAAGGGCCGGGCACTGAAGCGATGAACTGCCTGCTTTGTAATGCCCGTCTGCCAGTCCGGTTAAACCTTGGCGACCTGTTAATGTTAAGACCGCTGGAACGGCCGGTTATCTGTGAACAGTGTCGCGCTGGCTTTGACCGGATCAACCCGGATCATGCCTGTCCCGGCTGTGGCCGTCCCCAGGAGCACCCGCACCTGTGCTGTGAATGTGAACAGTGGCAGCACCAGTATGGTTGGCACCTCAATCACCAGGCCCTCTACACCTATAATGATGCCATGAAGGAATACATGCAGCGCTACAAGTTTCTGGGGGATTACCGGTTGCGTCAAGTTTTCACGGTTGAACTCCAGCAACGCATTCGCCAGCTGCAGGCCGACCTGGTGGTGCCCATCCCAGTAACCACCACGACAATGGCCACGCGGGGGTTCAACCAGGTGCTAGGCCTTATCGGGGATGCCACGGTAGCCCCACTCCTCCGGCACCGCGCTGTGGACAAGACAGCCCAGTCACACAAGAGTCGGCGACAACGCCTTCAGACGCCCCAGCCGTTTATCCTGAGTGACTCGGCAGTGGTGCACGGTAAGCGGATCTTATTGGTAGATGATATCTATACGACGGGTCGGACGCTCTATCATGCCGCGATCCTTTTTAAAAAAGCGCAATGTAGTGAGATTGTAAGCCTTTCCGTAGCACGTTAAATAATTTTAAAGGTTAATGAAAACGGTTTGTTTATTGATCAGAACTAAACTATAATATAGATAGGATATGAGAAGAGTGGTCCTTCTGATATCAGATCAAGCATATGCTTGGACTGAAAGGAGAGATGTTTGATGTTAAAGTTCAATATTCGTGGTGAAAATGTCGAAGTCACTGACTCAATTCGTGACTATGTAGTAAAGCGGATCAGCAAGCTTCAAAAGTTCTTTGAAGATAATGTTGAAGCTACCGCCCACGTGAACTTGAAGGTTTACCCAAACCGTACTTACAAGGTTGAAGTAACTATCCCGCTTCCATACTTAACATTGCGGGCTGAAGAAACCTCCAATGATATGTACGGCAGTGTTGACTTGGTAACCGATAAGCTTGAACGTCAGATTCGGAAGTACAAGACCAAGATCAACCGGAAGTCACGTGAAAAGGGCTTCAAGAACCTTGAGTTCGTACCAAGTGATGACGATTCAGCAACTACCGACGACTTGAAGATCGTTCGGACGAAGCAGATCGCATTGAAGCCAATGGATCCTGAAGAAGCGGTTCTGCAGATGGACATGCTGGGCCACGACTTCTTCATCTTCCAAGACGCCGAGACGAACGGAACGAGCATCGTTTACCGTCGGCGTGATGGTCGGTACGGCCTGATTGAAGCCGAATAATAATCGACAATTTATAACTAAGAGGACTATGGCAGGTTAGTTGCGGTAGTCCTTTTTTGATGGCTTTCTGCTTGAGCATGCTAGTTTTCAAAGCTTGGTGAACGTGTTAAAATATTTAAGTTAGAATAAAATAATATAATTGGCTTGAGTAGCACTTTTTAATGGATTTTAGCTCGAGCTAGTAAATTAGGAAGGACGCTTTTATGGCCAACATTTTAAGAAAATGGATTGAAAGCGACCGTCGCGAATTACGGCGGATTAACAAAATCGCAAATAAAGTTGACAGTTATGCGAAGACAATGGCTGCGATGACCGATGAGCAGCTCCAGGCGAAGACGCCAGAGTTCCGCCAACGCTACCAAAAGGGTGAATCTTTGGATGATATGCTGCCCGAAGCTTTTGCCGTTGCTCGTGAAGGTGCTAAGCGGGTCCTTGGCCTTTACCCATTCCACGTTCAGGTCATGGGGGGAATTGTGCTCCACGAAGGTAACATTGCCGAAATGAAGACTGGTGAAGGTAAGACCTTAACCGCAACCATGCCGGTTTATCTGAATGCCATTTCTGGTAAGGGTGTTCATGTTATCACGGTTAACGAATACCTCTCCAAGCGTGATGCCACTGAGATGGGTCAGCTCTACAACTGGTTGGGCTGCAGTGTCGGTGTCAACAACTCCGAGATGAGTCCGGATCAGAAGCGGGAAGCCTACAAGGCCGACATTATGTACTCGACCAACAGTGAAATCGGGTTTGACTACCTGCGTGATAACATGGCGGTCTACAAGGAAGACCAGGTTCAGCGGGGCCTGAACTACGCCTTAGTCGATGAGGTGGACTCCATCTTGATCGATGAAGCGCGGACACCACTGATTATTTCTGGTCCTGGTACGGGAACCTCTAAGCTGTACAAGCAGACGGACCGGTTCGTCAAGCAGTTGAAGAACGAAGTCGATTACAAGGTCGACCTGGAATCCAAGACAGTGGCTCTGACGGATGCTGGAATTCAAAAGGCCGAGAAGTACTTCAACCTGAAGAACCTCTACGACCCAGAGAACACCCCACTGACCCACCACTTGGATCAGGCTCTGCGGGCTAACTACATTATGCACCGTGACAAGGACTACGTGGTCTCTGACGGTGAAGTCTTAATCGTTGATTCCTTCACCGGTCGTGTTATGCAGGGGCGGCGGTTCTCCGATGGCCTGCACCAGGCGATCGAAGCCAAGGAAGGCGTTGAGATTCAGGAAGAAAACAAGACGATGGCCAACATCACTTACCAGAACCTTTTCCGGATGTACAACAAGCTGGCCGGGATGACCGGGACGGCGAAGACTGAACAGGAAGAATTCCGGGAAATCTATAACATGGAGACCATCACGATCCCGACGAACAAGCCGGTTATTCGTAAGGATGAGCCTGACCTGCTCTACCCAACCTTAAAGAGTAAGTTTGCGGCCGTTGTTAAGCGGATCAAGAAGCTTCACGCCAAGGGCCAACCAATCCTGGTTGGGACCGTGGCCGTTGAAACTTCCGAATACTTGTCCCACCTGTTGGATCAGGAACACATTCCACATGTGGTCCTGAACGCGAAGAACCACGCCAAGGAAGCCGACATTATCAAGAACGCCGGTCAGAAGGGTGCCGTTACGATTGCCACCAACATGGCCGGACGGGGGACCGATATCAAGCTCGGCCCCGGTGTTCGTGAACTCGGTGGTCTAGCCGTAATCGGGACTGAACGACACGAGTCCCGGCGGATTGATAACCAGCTTCGTGGCCGTTCTGGTCGGCAGGGTGACCCTGGTCTGTCCCAGTTCTACCTGTCACTGGAAGATGACCTGATGAAGCGGTTCGGTGGTGACCGGATCAAGAACTTCCTGCAACGGATGAAGGTCGATGACGATGATGCAGTTATCAAGAGTCGTTTCCTGACCCGGCAGGTTGAATCCGCCCAGAAGCGGGTTGAAGGGAACAACTACGACTCCCGGAAGAATGTTCTCCAGTACGATGACGTGATGCGTGAACAGCGTGAAATCATCTACAAGGAACGGCAGCAGATCATTACCGAAGACAAGTCGCTGAAGTGGGTCCTGATGCCAATCTTCAAGCGGACCATCCAACGGGAAGTTGAACAACACACCCTCGGTGACAAGAAGGATTGGGATCTGAAGGGCATCGTTGACTTTGCCGAAGAAGTTCTGGTCAAGCCAAATACCATCAAGGTTGATGACCTCAAGGGGAAGAGCAAGGACGAAATTGTAGACTACCTGATGACCTTTGCCAAGGGTGTCTACAAGGATAAGCAACGTCAGCTCTACGATCCCGCTCAAATGCTGGAATTTGAGAAGGTTGTTCTCCTGCGGGTGGTTGACTCCCACTGGACTGACCACATTGATGTGATGGACCAGTTCCGGCAGTCAGTCGGCCTGCGTGGTTACGGGCAATTGAACCCGCTGGTTGAATACCAGACCGCCGGCTACCACATGTTTGAGCAGATGATCGCCGATATCGAATACGAGACGACGCGGCTCTTCATGAAGTCCGAGATTCGGCAGAACGTGACGCGTTAAGTATAAAGATTTAAATAATCGCTACTGATTGCAAGGTACGGCAGTAAGGTAACCCATCACGGTACCGCTGCCGTATCTTTGTATAAATGGAGGCATAATAGTGGAATTAAGTGAAGCTAAGAAACAAGTAGAAGCAATGCAACAAGACGTTGCCCGCTTCGGGAGGTCTCTTTGACCTCGATGCACTAGACGAAAGCATTGCGGAAAATGAACAGAAGATGGCCCAGCCGGACTTCTGGAATGACAATGAGGCTGCCCAGAAGGTCATTAACGATAATAACGAACTGAAGGAAAAGCGGGACACCTTCGTCCAGCTCCGGGACCAGATCGCTAACCTGGAGACGACGATTGAATTGCTGTCAATGGGCCCTGATCCGGACCTGCAAAAGGAACTGGACGATTCTTTTGCCAAGACCAAGAAGGCCCTGGACCAGTACCGGCTCAACCAGCTGCTCGATGGTGAATACGATGCAAAGAACGCTATCCTGGAAATTCACCCGGGTGCCGGGGGAACGGAAGCCCAAGACTGGGGCTCAATGCTCCTGCGGATGTATGTTCGTTGGGGTGAGCAGCACGGCTTTGATGTCGAGACTGCCAACTACGAAGCCGGGGATGCAGCCGGGATCAAGAGCGTGACCCTCCTGATTAAGGGACACAATGCCTTTGGCTACCTGCGTAGTGAGAAGGGGGTCCACCGGCTAGTCCGGATTTCCCCATTTGATGCGGCGGGCCGGCGTCACACCTCCTTCGCCTCGGTGGATGTCATGCCGGAGTTGGACGAGAGTGTCCACATCGACATTGACCCATCCGATCTGCGGGTCGATACCTTCCGTTCCAGTGGGGCGGGTGGTCAACACATTAACAAGACCGAATCGGCTGTTCGGATCACCCACATTCCAACTGGGATCGTTACTTCCTCACAGGCGGAACGTTCGCAGCTGCAGAACCGGGTTACCGCGATGAACATGCTGAAGTCCAAACTTTACGAATTGGAAGAGGAGAAGAAGGCTAAGCAACGTGCCGAGATCGAGGGTGAACAACTCGATATTGGTTGGGGCTCCCAGATTCGTTCCTATGTCTTCCACCCGTACACCCTGGTCAAGGATAACCGGAGTGGTTACGAGACCCATAATGGCCAGGCCGTAATGGACGGGGACCTCGATCCCTTCATCAACGCCTACCTTCAGTGGAAACTCAGCCAGAAGAATCCGCAATAATGGTGATTGCGGTTACTGTCGAAAGCAAGTAATATTAACTTAAAAGGAGTGGTTGTGCATGCGTGAAAGTCGTCATCGCCGCTTGACCCGGTCTGCTTCAGATCGGATCATCGGTGGAGTCTTTGGGGGCTTCGGTAAGTATTTCCATATTTCCGCAAACCTCTTGCGGATCATCTACGTTATTTTGACCGTCATGACCGCAATTGTGCCGGGCGTGATCATCTACCTGATCTTAATGATCATCATGCCGCCGGATCCTGCTAATCCAGGGATCCTGGGGATGCTGCATACGCTGAATGACCTCGGCAAGCAGGCAACGCGTGAGGATCATTCCCAATCGCGCCGGCAGCTGACTGACGTGGAGGAAAAGGACATAAAAAGGAATGAGCGATCATAATGAGCTTTTGGAAAAAAGTATTAATTGATACGATCTTATTTATTGCTCTGGCAGGGCTGTTTGCCGGTACGGGGATGTTTTACATCAGCAGTGCCTGGATGGCGCTGCTGGCCAGTTTCGTGTTAGCAATCCTGAACGTCTTGATCAGGCCGATCCTGATGATCCTGTCACTGCCGATTAACATTTTGACGTTGGGACTCTTCAGTATCGTGGTCAATGGGGTGATGCTCGAACTAACATCGGTATTCGTTGGTTCGGCCGCCTTCCACTTCTCATCGTTCTGGAGTGCCATGCTGATTGCCATCATCATGTCGATCTGCAACACCGTGATTACTGACCATCAGGAAAATAGTTATTGAAAAGGAGTGGATAGTTGTGCCAACGAACAGCGTTACGGTTAAGGAATTAGTTGAAAAGGTCCGGTTGAAGGTCCTCCAGGGTGAGGATTACCTCGACCGTCCCATTACTACCAGTGATATCTCACGGCCGGCCCTTGAATTTGCCGGTTACTTCAAGCACTATCCAGCTCTGCGGATCCAGCTTTTGGGGATCACGGAAACCTCATTCTCCAAGGATCTGACCCATGAGAAGATGGTGAAGTACATGACGAAGATGTGCACGCCACAAACGCCGTGCTTCGTCATCTCGACCAACCTGCCAATTCCGGCGGAGTTAAAGGTGGCGGCCAAGGAAGCCCACATCCCAATTCTCGGGACGCACCTAACATCTTCTCAGATCCTCAGTAACATGACCTCCTTCCTCCTGGGCCGACTGGCACCACGGAAGTCACTGCACGGGGTTCAAGTTGACATCAACGGGGTCGGGGTCTTGATCACCGGTGATTCGGGGGTTGGTAAGAGTGAAACTGCCCTGGAACTGGTCCGGCGTGGTCACCGGCTAGTTGCCGATGACCGGGTCGAAGTCTACGCCCGTGATGAGCAGACGCTGATCGGGAGTGCCCCGGCGATCCTGGAACACCTGATGGAGATTCGGGGAATCGGGATCATTGACGTTGCCACCCTATACGGGACTGGGGCCGTCATGCCAAACGATAAGATTGACCTGATCGTGCACCTAGAGACGTGGACACCGGATGCTAAGTTTGACCGGTTGGGTGACCGGGGTGATACCCAGACCATCCAAGGGGTTATCATCCCGAAGGTTTCTATCCCCGTTAAGATCGGGCGGAACCTGGCGATCATCATTGAGTCTGCCGCAATGAACTACCGTGCCGAGACAATGGGCTACGACGCTACGGAAACCTTTGATCGTAACCTGAATAAGCTGATCAAGGCCAACTCCGCACGCGACACGAAGAAGAAGGAACAGAAGTAATGACAGAAACAGTTACTGCGGCGCTGAACCCGATTGCCCTGCAGTTTGGTCCCTTTACCATTCACTGGTACGGGGTCATCATTGCGACCGGGGTGGTCCTGGCCCTCTGGTTAGCGGTGCGTGAGGGGCAGCGGCAGGGGATTGCCGAGGACTACTTCTATGACTACCTCCTCTGGGCCCTACCGATTGCGATCATCTGTGCCCGGATCTACTATGTCGTCTTTCAGTGGTCCTACTATTCAGTCCACCCAGCAGAGATTATTGCCATCTGGGACGGCGGGATTGCTATCTATGGTGCCATCATCGGGGGCTTTTTGGTCCTGTACTTCTTCTGCCGGGCGCGCCAGCTATCAATGTGGACGATGCTCGACGTGATCGCACCGACCGTCATCCTTGCCCAGGGGATCGGTCGCTGGGGAAACTTCATGAACCAGGAGGCCTTTGGCGTGGTTACCACCCGGGCCGCCTTGCTGGCTCAGCATATTCCCCACTGGATCGTTAATCAGATGGACATCGGTGGCCAGTACCGGGTTCCAACCTTCCTGTACGAGTCACTCTGGGACCTCCTGGGATTTGTCCTATTGATAAGTCTACGTCACCGCCACCATCTTTTTCGGCGGGGTGAGGTCTTCTTGGCCTACGTGATGTGGTATTCATTTGGCCGTTTCTTCATCGAGGGGATGCGGACGGATAGCCTGATGATCGGTTCCGTGATTCGGGTGTCGCAGCTGTTATCGTTAGTGTTCTTCATCGGAGCACTGGTTATTTTGCTCGTACGTCGTCACCGGGGGAACGTTCCCTGGTACCTACAATCAGAGTAATATTCATTTAGAGGAGAGATTAATCATGACGGAAAAAGTAGCAGTATTGGGTGCCGGTTCCTGGGGCAGTGTCCTGGCTAACCTGTTGGTCGACAATGGTCACGATGTTGAATTGTGGTCCCGGGACCAAGACCAGGTAGATCGCCTGAATAAGGACCACGTCAACCCGGCCTACATGAAGGACTTCACCTATTCGAGTAAGCTCCACGCCACGACCGATATGAGGGCCGCGGTGAAGGGGGCCGATGTCATCCTGATCGTGATCCCAACCAAGGGAATCCGGCAGGTGGCCCACAAGCTCAATGCGGTGCTGGCTGACCTCGACCAGCGTTCCCTGATCGTGCACGCAACGAAGGGATTGGAACAGAACACCTACAAGCGGCCTTCCGAAATGATTAAGGAGGAGATCAATCCAAAGTACCGGCGTGACATTGTGGTGCTCTCCGGTCCTAGTCATGCCGAATCCGTGGCTATCAAGGACATGACGGCGGTAACGGCGGCCTGCGCTAACTTGGCAGACGCTGAGAAGGTTCAAAAACTCTTCAGTAACTCCTATTTCCGGGTCTACACCAACGATGATGTGATCGGGGCCGAATTTGGGGCTGCCCTGAAGAACATCATTGCCATCGGTGCTGGGGCTCTGCAGGGCCTGGGCTATCACGATAATGCCCGGGCAGCCCTGATTACCCGGGGACTGGCCGAGATTCGTCGGCTGGGCGTGGCCTTTGGAGCCAACCCAATGACCTTTATCGGCCTGTCCGGGGTCGGTGACCTGGTTGTCACGGCGACGAGTAAGAACTCCCGGAACTGGCGAGCGGGCTACCAGCTTGGCCAGGGCCAGAAGCTCGATGACGTCATCAACAACATGGGAATGGTGATCGAAGGGGTCTACACCACTAAGGCCGCCTATGAACTCAGCAAGAAACGGCAAGTCCGGATGCCAATTACGGATGCCCTCTACCGGGTCCTGTACGAGGGTGAGGACATCAAAACCGCGATTTCTCAACTGATGAGCCGAGATCTAACCTCCGAAATGGAATAAGTATGGTAAAATACGATTGGGTAACTTTGAGAGAAATTGAAGTTATGGAAAGGATTTTGTAGTTATGAAACGTGTTAGAAAGGCAATTATTCCTGCAGCCGGTTTGGGGACCCGGTTTCTCCCAGCTACTAAGGCCTTAGCCAAGGAAATGTTGCCAATTGTTGATAAGCCAACGATCCAGTTCATCGTTGAAGAAGCGCGGAAGTCTGGGATCGAAGACATCGTCGTGGTTGATGGTAAGAACAAGCGCTCTATCGAAGACCACTTTGACTCCAACCCAGAATTGGAAGATAATCTGCGCTCTAAGCATAAGGACGAAATGCTGAAGTTGGTGGAAGACACCACTGACATCAACATCTACTTCATCCGGCAATCCCATCCACGTGGTTTAGGGGATGCGGTCTTGACGGCCCGGGACTTTATCGGTGATGAACCATTTGTTGTTATGCTCGGTGATGACTTGAACAACATCAACAACAATGGTGAACCACTGACCAAGCAACTGATCGAGAGCTATCAGCAAACAGGTGCCTCAACGTTGGCCGTAATGCGGGTTCCACACGAAGACACTGCCAAGTACGGTGTTATCAACCCAAGTAAGGAAGTCACGCCTGGCCTTTACAACGTAACGAGCTTTGTTGAAAAGCCAGCGCCAAAGGATGCGCCAAGTGACTTGGCCATTATCGGTCGTTACGTCTTCACCCCAGAGATCTTTGATGTTCTGGCCAAGACGAAGCCTGGTAAGGGTAATGAAATTCAGCTGACTGATGCCATTGATACGCTGAACCAGACGCAACGGGTCTTTGCTCGTGAATACAAGGGCGACCGTTACGATGTTGGTAACAAGTTCGGCTGGGTTAAGACCAACATTGAATATGGTCTGAACCACCCACAAGTTAAGGACGAATTACGTGAATACATCAAGGACCTTGGTGCTAAGCTCACTGCTGAAGACAAGAAGAGCAGTAAGAAGTAATTTGCTAAATCAAAATCCGCTGTCATTGAGGCAGCGGATTTTTTTGCTTATTTTAAGTAAGCAAAACGATAGACAAAATGCGCCGTAGTCGGTATGATGGAAACAATGATTGATAACGGGAGGAAAAGCTCATGGCAGAGACAAAGAACTATGACGTAGTGGTAATCGGTGCTGGTCCCGGTGGAATGACGGCGGCAATGTATGCTTCCCGGGCCAACCTGTCCGTGGTGATGCTGGACCGGGGAATTTACGGTGGTAACCTGAACAACACGGCCACGATTGAAAACTACACGGGCTTCAAGAACGTGCAGGGACCGGAACTGGCTAAGCAGATGTATGACGGCGCCACCCAGTTCGGGGCCGAATACGCCTACGGAACAGTCACCAAGCTGGTGGACAAGGGCGCCACTAAGGAGATCACGACCGACATGGGGGATACCTATGTCGCCAAGGCCGTTGTGATCGCTACCGGGTCAACCCAGCGCCACCTCGGCGTCCCTGGTGAGGAAGAGTTCGGTGGCAAGGGGGTTTCCTACTGTGCCGTTTGTGACGGGGCCTTTTTCAAGGGTCTTCACCTCGTTGTCGTCGGTGGTGGTGACTCCGCAGTTGAGGAGGGGATGTACCTGACTCAGCTGGCTTCTAAAGTGACGGTCCTGGTCCGTGGTGACCACCTGCGGGCCCAACCACTCCTACAGGATGAGGCTGCCAAGAACGACAAGATGGAGTTCGTCTACAACACCAGCGTTACTGAGATTGTCGGTGACAATATCAAGGTAAGTGGGGTAAAGACCCACAATAACGTCACTGGCAAGGATAGCGAGATGGCTGCGGATGGGGTCTTCATCTACGTCGGCAGTGTACCGATGACGGCAGCCTTCAAGGACTTGGGAATTCTGGACGACCAGGGTTGGGTCAAGACCGATACCCAGATGCGGACCAGTGTTCCCGGGATCTTTGCGATCGGGGATGTTCGGGAGACACCACTGCGCCAGATCGCTACGGCGGTTGGTGACGGAGCCATCGCCGGCCAGCAGGTCTACCAGTACATCAACACCATGAAGTAACAATCAGTACCGACCAGGATTGGTCGGTGCTTTTTTGTTTTCTTTGCGTATCTACTAAATAGAGTAACTAGATACGGGAGGAACTATTATGGAAAGGATCAGTATTCAGGAGGACTTTGTTTTCGGTAGTGTGATGAGTAATAAACATCTCTGCCAACATCTGATTCAGATCATCCTGCCAGAACTGCGTATTGACCGGATCGAATTTCCCACGCTCCAGAAGGCTGTGCAGGAGAACATCATTAGTCGAGGAGTTCGTTTCGATGTCTATACTAAGGATCAGAACGGTGTGGTGTATGAGATTGATATGCAGGTCCGTCACACCCGAGGATTGCCCCAGCGGGTGCGTTACTATCAGGGCCGAATTGATGGTGATATGTTGCGACATGGACAGCCGTATGCTAAATTGCGACAGTCTTATGTAATCTTCATCTGTCCTTTTGACCCCTATGATAAGGGACTGCATAAGTACGAGTTCAGAAACTATTGCAGCCAGGACAAGTCGTTGGCGATGGGGGATGGACGCACGGCGATCTTTCTTAACACTAAAGGAAAGGTAAATGATGTTGACCAGGACTTGCGTAACTTCCTCGAATACGTAGATAATAAGGATGTGAAGGATGATCATTATGTTGACGAATTGAGGGACTATATCAATGTCCTGAGTAAAGACACGGAATGGAGGAAGGAGTACATGGATAATAAAACTCACATGATGTTTCATGATGAAGATGTCCGCGCGGAAGGACGGAGGGAAGGTCGTAAAAAGGGTCGCGCGGAGGGCCAAACTTTAGCGATTAAAAAGACGGTCACCATGCTCAAACAAATGGACATTCCCGAAACAGAGATCGCACAAAAGATCAAGCAGACGTTTGACCTGTCTGATCAGGAAGTCGCCGACCTGCTCAATACTAAGTAAAAATTTAGTAAAATAACGAGTAAACTTTCCCATTAAAAGTAATCTGCGGTATACTAGACAGCAGAGAAAAGAGTAAAGGAGACTTCACTGTGAGCTGGAAAGATACTTATCAAGTATGGAAGCAACGGACGGATCTTGATCCGCAATTGAAGCAAGAATTAGACGCCATGAACGATGACAAGGAAATTGAGGATGCCTTTTATGGTCCTCTGTCATTCGGAACGGCGGGGATGCGTGGCCTGATGGGACCCGGTATCAACCGGATGAACATCTACACTGTTCGTCAAGCAACAGAAGGGTTAGCAACCCTGATGGATTCCCTGGGTGACGACGTTAAGAAGCGCGGGGTTGCCATCGGTTACGACTCCCGTCACCATTCTTACCAATTTGCCCACGATTCTGCCCGGGTTCTTGGTGCCCACGGCATTAAGGTCTACATTTACGACAATGTTCGGCCAACCCCAGAACTGTCCTTCGCCGTTCGTGACAACCACACCTACGCCGGAATCATGATCACGGCTAGTCACAACCCAAAGGAATACAATGGTTACAAGATCTACGGTGAAGACGGTGGACAGATGCCACCAAAAGAATCCGACATGATGACCGGCTACATCCGGAAGATCAGTGATATCTTTGACATCAAGCTGGCTGATGAACAGGAAATGCTCAACAGTGGCTTGGAAACGGCCATGGGTGAAGACGTCGACCACGCCTACCTGCAACACGCCAAGGAAGTTACGGTTAACCCTGAACTGGCCAAGGAATACGGTAAGGACATGAAGTTCGTCTTCACACCACTCTGCGGGACTGGCCGGATGCTAGGTGAACGGGCTCTGCGGCAAGCTGGCTTCACTAACTTCACAATTGAACCAACTGAAGCTCAACCAAACGGTGACTTCCCAGGTCTGGAGCATCCAAACCCAGAGTTCCCAGAAGCCTTTGTCCGGTCCATCAAGCTTGGTAAGCAGATCGACGCTGATGTCCTGATCGCGACTGACCCAGACGCTGACCGGCTGGGCTGCGCTGTTCGTCAGCCAAACGGTGAATACCAACTGCTGACGGGGAACCAGATTGCCTCCATCATGCTGCACTACATCCTGGAAGCTCACAAACAGGCTGGTACGCTGCCAAAGAACGCTGCAGCAGTTAAGTCCATTGTTTCCACGAACTTCGCCGCTAAGATCGCCGAAAGTTACGGGGTATCAATGATAAACGTCTTGACTGGTTTCAAGTGGATTGCTGATCAAATCCACCAATATGAGACTGGTAAGGCTGACCACACCTTCATGTTCGGTTTCGAAGAGAGTTACGGTTACCTGGTAAAGCCATTCGTCCGGGACAAGGATGCTATCCAATCCCTGACCCTGCTAGCTGAGGTTGCGGCATATTACCGGAGTCGGAACATGACCCTGTACGATGGTCTGCAAGAACTCTTCAAGAAGTACGGTTACTTCCGTGAAAAGACGATCGCTAACACCTACGCTGGGGTTGACGGTCCGGCTAAGATCCAAGGACTGATGAAGAAGTTCCGTGAAGAAGCGCCAAAGGACTTTGCTGGTCACCAGGTTGTTGTTACTGAAGACTTTTCCAAGGGTACTAAGACAACGGCCGATGGTAAGGTTAGCGAACTGGGCATTCCAGAATCCAACGTGCTGCGGTATGTTCTGGACGATGAAACCTGGATTGCTATCCGGCCATCCGGTACGGAACCAAAGCTGAAGTTCTACATTGGTACCAGTGCCGACTCCCTGGACAAGGCCAACGCTAAGTTAGCAGACTTCGAAAAGGCTCTGCAAGCATTCGCTGAAGAATAAAATTTATAAAGAGACGCAAAACGCCACTAGGATCAACATGTTTGACCTAGTGGCTGTCTCTTATACACATCTGACGCTGCCGACGAAGGCTTAGGTGTA
>CAMFOZ010000006.1 GCA_945971245.1 uncultured Lactobacillus sp. | reverse complement strand
AAACATCGATGTCTATGAGTGATCCAATTGCAGATTTCTTAACTCGTATTCGTAACGCTAACATGGCTCAACACGAATCAGTTGAGGCTCCTGCATCAAAGATGAAGAAGGACATCGCTGAAATCTTGAAGAACGAAGGTTTCATTCGCGATGTTGAATATGTTGACGATAACAAGCAAGGCATCATCCGCGTATTCTTGAAGTACGGTCAAGATGGCCAACGGGTTATTTCCGGCTTGAAGCGGATCTCAAAGCCTGGTTTACGCTCATACGTTAAGGCTGACGCTGTGCCAAAGGTTCTTAACGGTTTAGGTATTGCCATTATCTCAACATCTGAAGGTGTTGTGACTGACAAGGTTGCTCGCGCCAAGAACATTGGTGGCGAAGTTATCGCCTACGTTTGGTAATATATAATAATTAGTTAGGAGGTGTACGCATGAGTCGTATTGGTTACAAGGAAATTGACCTGCCAAAGGGTGTTGAAGTATCACAAGATGGTAACGTGGTAACTGTTAAAGGTCCTAAGGGTACTTTATCTCGTGAAATCTCACCACTGATCAAGATGACCGTTGCCGACAACGTTGTTAAGTTTGATCGTGACGGCGATTCCAACAAGTTAAAGATGATCCACGGAACTACCCGGGCTAACGTTAACAACATGGTTGAAGGTGTTGTTGATGGTTACAAGAAGGTTCTGAAGCTCGTCGGTGTTGGTTACCGTGCTCAATTCAAGGGCAACAAGCTGATCTTAACCGTTGGTTACTCTAACCCAGTTGAAATTGACAAGCCTGAAGATGTTGACATCAAGGTGCCAGACAACACCACCATCGAATTAAGCTCAATCAACAAGGAACACCTTGGTGATTTTGCTGCTCAAGTTCGTGCCGTTCGTTCACCTGAACCATACAAGGGTAAGGGTATTCGTTACGAAAACGAACACATCATCCGTAAGGAAGGTAAGACTGGTAAGTAATCTGATTAGGTTATTCTATCAGCAATTAATAATTAACATAAAATATTCAATAAGAGGTGACTATTGTGATTTCTAAACCAGATAAGAACAAGATCCGTCAACGCCGTCACATGCGCGTTCGCGGTAAGATTTCTGGTACTGCGGAGCGCCCACGCTTAAGTGTTTACCGTTCAAACAAAAACATTTACGCTCAATTAATTGATGACGTAAAGGGTGTGACGCTCGCTAGTGCCTCCACAATGGACAGTGAAGTTAGTGGTAAGACTAAGACTGAGCAAGCTAGCGGTGTTGGTGCATTGATCGCCAAGCGTGCTGCTGCTAAGAACATCACTAATGTTGTTTTTGACCGTGGTGGATACCTTTACCATGGTCGTGTCGAAGCCTTAGCTGACGCTGCCCGTGAAAACGGACTTAAATTCTAAAAAGAAGGAGGAATAACCTGCAATGACATCATCAGAATTCATTGATCCAGCAAAGTTGGACTTAGACGATCAAGTTGTTGCCATCAACCGGATTACCAAGGTTGTTAAGGGTGGTCGCCGGATGCGGTTTGCTGCCTTAGTAATCGTTGGTGATCGTAAGGGTCACGTTGGTTTCGGTACTGGTAAGGCTCAAGAAGTTCCAGAAGCTATCCGGAAGGCTCAAGCCGCTGCTGAAAAGAACTTGATCACTGTGCCAATCGTTGGTACGACCATTCCACACGAAGTTATCGGTGTATACGGCGGTGGAAAGATCATGTTGAAGCCAGCCGTTGAAGGTTCCGGGGTTACTGCCGGTGGTGCGGTACGTAACGTTATGGACCTCGCTGGTATCGCTGATGTTACTTCAAAGCGTCTTGGTTCCAACACTCCTGTTAACGTTGTTCGTGCAACGTTTGAAGGTTTGAAGCAATTGAAGAGTGCTGAAGAAGTTGCCAAGCTTCGTGGCGTTTCAGTTGACCACTTGGCAGAATAAGGAGGGCACTAATTATGGCTAAAGTTAAAGTTACCTTAATCCACAGTGTTGCCCACCGTGAACCAACCCAACGTAAGACCGTTAAGGCATTGGGCCTGGGCAAGATTGGCAGTTCTAACATCCTGCCAGACAACGCTGCAACACGTGGCCAAATTTTCAAGGTTGCACACTTAGTTTCAATCGAAGAAGTTAAGTAATTACAATTAAATAATAAGGAGGTGCCTACTAAATGAAGTTAAATGAATTGAAGCCTGCAGAAGGTTCTCGTTCAAAGCGTCTTCGTAAGGGTCGTGGCCTTTCATCTGGTCATGGTTTTACTTCCGGACGTGGTACGAAGGGTCAAAAGGCTCATGGTAAGACTCGTCTGGGCTTTGAAGGGGGCCAAATGCCACTCTACCGGCAAATCCCAAAGCGTGGTTTCACCAACATTAACCGCAAGGAATACGCTATTGTTAACTTGACTGCATTGAACAAGTTCGATGACGGTACTGAAGTTACTCCACAAGTTTTGATGGAAAGTGGCTTAGTCAAGAACTTGAAGAGCGGTGTTAAGGTTCTTGGTAGTGGTAAGCTTGAGAAGAAGTTAACTGTTAAGGCTAACAAGTTTTCCGCTTCTGCAGTTTCAGCTATTGAAGCTGCCGGCGGTAAAACTGAGGTGATGTAATTTGTTCAAAGCCGTCAAGAATGCACTCAGGGTTAAGGATATTCGAAAGAAGATCCTATTTACCCTGTTTGTACTGATTGTTTACCGAATTGGGGCGGCTATCACTGTTCCTGGAGTTAATGCTGCTGCATTGCAGGAGATTTCCTCGACCGGGTTAGCATCGATCCTCAATACGTTTAGTGGTGGTGGCTTGGAAAACTACTCATTGTTTGCGATGGGGGTTTCTCCTTACATCACTGCTCAAATTGTTGTTCAACTGCTGCAGATGGACATTGTCCCGCGGTTTGTTGAATGGAGTAAGCAGGGTGAAGTTGGACGGCGAAAATTGAATCAAGCAACACGGTGGTTAACGATTGTCTTGGGTTTTATCCAGTCAATCGGGATTACCGCCGGGTTTAATGCCTTGAGTTCAATCCACTTGGTTAATCATCCCGGGGTTCAGACCTATCTGACCATCGGGTTGATTTTAACCGCTGGTACAATGTTTGCTACTTGGATGGGTGATATGATCACGGAACGCGGCCTTGGTAACGGGGTCTCCGTCATCATCTTTGCCGGGATTGTTGCACAGATGCCGGGTGGAATTCGGCAACTCTGGGATGATCAAATTGCTGGTGAATCTGGTTCCGCACTTTGGATGGGGATCGGCTTCATCGCCTTAGTAGTTATTGCATTAATCATCATTGTGGCATTTGTCACTTGGGTTCAACAAGCCGAGCGGCGGCTGCCAATTCAATATACTCGTCGGACAACCACTTCACCATCAAGTAGTTATCTACCATTAAAGATTAACGTTTCTGGAGTTATTCCAGTTATCTTCGCTGGATCTTTCATTTCAACGCCGCAGACAATTCTGATGGCGTTCCAACAGAATCATGGTGGAGATACCTGGTACCAAGTTTTGTCAACGATCTTTAATATGCAGTCTGGCCCAGGGATTACCCTTTACATTCTGCTGATTGTTGTCTTTACCTTTTTCTACGCCTTTGTTCAGGTTAATCCCGAAAAGCTTGCTGAAAACCTACAAAAGCAAGGCAGTTATATTTCAGGTGTTCGTCCTGGAAAGGGAACGCAGGATTATGTTTCGGCACTGTTAATGCGTTTGAGCACGGTTGGTTCACTGTTCCTGGGGTTGATTTCCTTAATCCCATTGGTTGCAAGTAATGTTTGGAACCTTAGCCAATCAATCGGTCTTGGTGGTACTAGTTTACTGATCATTGTCCAAATTGCATTGGATCTGGTTCGGCAATTAAACGGTTTAACAATGAAGCGCGAATACATTGGATTTATTCGTGAACCTGAAGGAGGAAATGGTAAATGAGTATGAATCTTGTTTTAATGGGTTTGCCTGGTGCTGGTAAGGGTACCCAAGCTCAAAAGATTGTGGAAGATTTCGATATTCCTCACATCTCAACCGGTGATATTTTCCGGGCGGCGATCAAGAATGAAACGCCGATGGGGCTCGAAGCTAAGAAGTACATCGATAAGGGTGAACTTGTTCCAGACGAAGTCACTAATGGTATCGTTAAGGAACGGTTAGCTCAAGACGACACCAAGAACGGCTTCATGCTTGATGGTTTTCCTCGTAATCTTAACCAAGCAGCTGCTTTGGATAAGATGTTAGCTGAGAGTGACCGTCACTTAGATGCAGTCATCAACATCCACGTTGAACCGGATGTATTGGTTGAACGTCTGAGTGGCCGGTTCATCTGTCGCAACTGTGGTGCAACTTACCACAAGGTCTACAACCCAACTAAGGTTGAAGGAACTTGTGATGTTTGTGGCGGCCACGAATTCTACCAACGTGACGATGACAAGCCGGCAACGGTTAAGAATCGTCTTGATGTTAACATCAAATTGAATACACCACTGGTAGATTACTACCAAAAGCAAGGCGTTTTGCACACGATCGATGGTCAACAAGACATCGATAAGGTTTATGACGACGTCAAGAAAGTGCTTAATAACCTTTAATTAGGGATATGCCTTGCGAAGTACGGCTAGTTATGCTAAACTAGGCAAGGTTTATCTAGCTGACAGTGGGAAGTGAGCGCACTTTCCACCGTTTTTACGTAATTTTCTTGATTAGGCAAGGAGGAACCATTCCGTGGCAAAAGCCGATGTGATTGAAGTAGAAGGTAAAGTTACCGAAACTTTGCCTAATGCGATGTTTAAAGTTGAACTGGAAAATGGAGCTGAAATCTTGGCTCACGTCTCCGGTAAGATTCGGATGCACTACATCAAGATCTTACCTGGTGACCGGGTTAAGGTTGAAATGTCCCCTTATGATCTGACTAAGGGTCGGATCATGTTCCGGTTTAAGTAGTAGTTAACAGGAACTCTCTAGGAGGATTTAATAATGAAAGTAAGACCATCAGTCAAGCGGATGTGCGAGCACTGCAAGATCGTTAAGCGTCATGGACGTGTTATGGTTATCTGCTCTGCTAACCCTAAGCACAAACAGCGTCAAGGTAAGTAATAAAATTAATTAAGAACGGAGGTGCAATAAATGGCTCGTATTGCAGGTGTCGATTTACCTCGTGACAAGCGTATCGTAATCGGCTTAACTTATATTTACGGTATTGGTGATTCTCGTGCAAAGAAGATCCTTGAAAATGCCGGTGTTTCAGAAGACATTCGTGTTCGCGATTTGACTCCGGATCAAGAAGAAAAGATCCGTGCACAAGTCGACCAAATCCAAGTGGAAGGTGACTTGCGTCGTGAAGTTTCCATGAACATCAAGCGGCTCCAAGAAATTGGTTCATACCGTGGTATGCGTCACCGTCGTGGTTTACCTGTTCGTGGTCAACACACGAAGAACAACGCCCGGACTCGTAAGGGTAAGGCCGTTACCATCGCAAACAAGAAGAAGTAATTAGATTTTATTAAAAAAGGAGGTTAGTACTAGATATGGCAACCAAAAAAGGTACGCGTAAGCGTCGTGCAAAGAAGAATGTTGAAACTGGTGTTGCCCACATTCACTCAACATTCAACAACACTTTGATCATGATCACTGATGTTCAAGGTAACGCTGTTGCTTGGTCATCTGCTGGTGTTTTAGGCTTCAAGGGTAGTCGTAAGTCTACTCCATTCGCCGCACAAATGGCATCAGAAGCTGCTGCTAAGCAAGCAATGGAACACGGTATGAAGACCGTTGAAGTTGAAGTTAAGGGTCCAGGTTCCGGTCGTGAATCTGCTATCCGTGCTCTTCAAGCAACTGGTTTGGAAGTTACTGCTATTCGTGACGTAACTCCAGTTCCACATAATGGTTCTCGTCCTCCAAAGCGTCGTCGTGTTTAATTGACATTGTTGGTACTTACCAGCAATTGCCTTTTCGTATCAAATGCGAACCACGTTTTGAAAGGGGTACAGGGATAGAATGATCGAATTTGAAAAGCCAAACATTCATAAAGTTGAAGAGACTGATAACTACGGCAAGTTTGTTGTAGAACCACTTGAACGCGGTTATGGAACTACTCTTGGTAATTCATTAAGACGTGTACTGCTGGCTTCACTTCCGGGTGCAGCTATTACCAGTATGCAAATTGATGGGGTTTTGCATGAATTCAGTACCGTTGAAGGTGTTACTGAAGATGTGACCCAAATTATCTTAAATCTTAAGAAGGTTTCCTTGAAGATCAACTCTGAAGATCAAAAGGATCTTGAGCTTGACGTTAAGGGACCTGCTGAAGTAACCGCAGCAGACATTCAGGGTGATGGTGAAGTCACTGTCTTGAACCCTGACCTGCACATTGCAACTGTTGCTGATGGTGCGGAATTACACATTAAGATGACAGCTGATAAAGGTCGCGGTTACCTTTCTGCTAATGATAATAAGGCCCGGATGGAAGATCTTGCCATCGGCGTATTGCCAATTGACTCCATCTATACCCCAATTGAACGTGTAAACTACACTGTCGAAAATGCACGGGTTGGTCAACGCAACGACTACGATAAGTTAACTTTGGATGTTTGGACTGACGGTTCATTAACACCAACTGAAGCGGTTAGTCTTGGGGCTAAGATTTTGACTGAACACCTGGCAATGTTTGTGGATCTTACTGAAGAAGCACAAAATGCCCAAGTGATGGTTGAAAAGGAAGAAACCCACAAGGAAAAGATGCTTGAAATGACGATTGAGGAACTTGACCTTTCTGTACGGTCCTACAACTGCCTCAAGCGTGCCGGCATCAACACCGTTAAGGAATTGACTGATCGGACCGTTTCGGACATGATGAAGGTTCGGAACTTAGGACAGAAGTCATTAGAAGAAATTAAGCTTAAGTTAAATGATCTCGGTGTTTCATTCCGCCAAGATGATTAATTAACACCAATTGCAAAGGAGGGAACCACTTCATGAGTTACCGTAAATTAGGACGTACAAGTTCACAACGTAAAGCTTTATTACGTGATTTAACTACTGATTTAATTGTTAATGGTCAAATTACCACTACCGAAGCACGGGCTAAGGAAGTTCGTAAGACTGCTGATAAGATGATCACGCTTGCCAAGCATGGTGATCTTGCATCCCGGCGTAAGGCCGCTGCTTACATCCGGAACGTCGTTGCTGACGTTAAGGAAGATGGCGACAACATTCGGATTCAATCTGCTCTTCAACACCTGTTTGAAGAACTTGCTCCAAAGTATGCTGACCGTCAAGGTGGTTACACGCGGATTCTGAAGACGATGCCTCGTCGTGGTGACGGCGCACCAATGGTTATTTTGGAATTCGTTGACTAATCTTGTCGACCAATAACTAAATACGTAATAAAGAATCACTATCATCGGTGGTATAGAGCGTTACGATGGTGGGAGCAATCCCTAGTCTAGCTCGAATGCAGAAACCCTGCGCACCCCGGTGGTAAGTGATTTTTTAGTTTAAATGACTTTTGAAGCTGCCGGTTCGCTGTTAAAATAAGACTATTAACTATGCGAGGAGGACGCGCATTGGACGCAGTCACACTGACAAATATTCGATTTCAATATCCCAATACAAACCAGGTGATCCTCGACGACGTCAGCCTGGGTTTTCCCCAAGGGGAGTGGACAACGATCATCGGGCATAACGGGAGCGGGAAGAGTACCCTGGCCCGATTGATCGATGGGCTCCTGGTGCCGCAGCAGGGCCAGATTACTGTCGGCAGTGTACCGGTGACTGAGGAAAATATGACTAAAGTGCACCAGCAGGTGGGGATTGTCTTTCAGAACCCTGATAACCAGTTCGTTGGGGCAACGGTTGCCGATGACGTGGCCTTTGGTCTGGAAAATCGCCAGGTACCACGAGACGAGATGCAAACCCGCATTCAGCAGTCCTTAGCAGCGGTTGACATGGTCGAACTGGCTGATGCCGAACCAGCAATGCTATCCGGGGGCCAAAAACAACGGGTGGCCATTGCCGGTATCCTGGCCCTGGAGCCTAAGATTATCATTTTAGATGAGGCTACCAGTATGCTGGACCCCGCTGGGCGGCAACTGGTTCTTAACCTGCTCCAACAATTGCGGACCCAGCAGAAGTACACGATTATTTCAATTACTCATGATCCCGCTGAGATGGCAATTGCGGATCGGGTAGTAGTGTTGGATCAAGGCAAAATCATCCGGCAAGGGCCAGTGGCTAAGGTCCTGCAGGATGTTAAACTGTTGCAGCAAATTGGGGTTGGTATCCCAGCTGGACAGGCCCTGCGTCAAGCGTTAGTAGATCGGGGAATATCAGTGCCAGCGCGGTATTTCACAGAACAGGAAATGGTGGAATGGTTATGCCAGAAATTGTGATTAAGAACGTTAGCTTTAATTATTCGGCCCAGAATACCCGTCCCGCCTTGGATGATGTGAACTTGCGGATTGCTGCCGGAAGCTTTGTCGGCATTGTTGGTCATACCGGGAGTGGCAAGTCGACGTTGGTCTCGCTGATCGACGGGTTAGGTAAGCCAACCAGCGGTCAGATTCAAGTAGGGACGGCTACGGTCAATGCCCAATCGTCACCAGAGGACTTGGCCCAGCTTCGTCGGCATGTTGGCTATGTCTTCCAGTTTCCCGAGCAGCAGCTCTTCGCCGAAACGGTTGGTCAGGATATTGCCTTTGGACCGACTAACCTGGGCTGGTCATCGGAGCGGGTCCAGGCGGCAGTTCAGGAGGCCCTGAAGCTAGTGGGGCTTCCTGCTGAATTTGCGGATCGGTCGCCATTTGCCCTTTCTGGGGGCCAGATGCGACGGGTCGCCATTGCGGGGGTCTTAGCCATGAAACCGTCCGTCCTGATTCTGGATGAGCCGACCGCGGGCCTGGATGCGGCCGCCACTGAGCGGCTGTTGACCAACGTGGCCCAGCTCCACGCGGCCGGCACCACCATCTTGCTGATTACTCACCAGATGGACCAGATAGCGCGCTACGCCGACCAGGTGGTAGTGATGAACCAGGGGCATCTGGTAAAGAGTGCGCCACCACGTGAGATCTTTGCTGATCCGGCCTTCTTGGCGGCTAACCATCTCAACGTACCGGCGGCTGTGGCAATGTCACACCAGCTGCGTGATGCCGGAGTAAATATCGACCCGGCCCTCAGTATTGATACATTGGCCGACCAGCTGACTGCTAAGTTAGGGGGGAAACACGGTGAACAATAAGATTGTCTTCGGGAGCTATGTCCCAATCGACTCGCCCCTGCACCGGCTCGACCCCCGGATGAAGCTGCTGATGTGTGTCTGGTACGTTGTCCTGGTATTCTTCGCTAACAGCTGGGGAACCAGTCTTTGGTTACTGGCAGCCCTGTTAGGCGCAATGCTGCTGAGCCGGGTCAGCCTTCGTCAGTACTGGCAGGGGTTGCGGCCACTAGCCTGGGTGATCGTGTTTACGGTTGTCTTTCAGGTTCTCTTCAGTAGCGGTGGCAAGCTCTACTGGCATTGGGGGATCATGTCGATTACCCATGACGGGCTGGTCAATTCGCTGATCATCTTTTACCGGTTCATGGTCATCATCACTGCATCGACGGTCCTCACGGCGACGACCCCGACGCTGCGGATTGCGGACGGTTTAGACTGGTTTATGCGTCCACTGAAGTTCTTAAAAGTACCGGTTAACCAGATCACGTTGATGCTGTCGATCGCCCTGCGCTTCATTCCAACTATCATGGACGAGGCGGGAAAGATCACTAATGCCCAACGGTCTCGGGGGATGAACTTCCACCAGGGAAATCTGGTGAAGCGGGTTAAACACCTCGTTCCAGTCCTGATTCCGTTGTTTGTGAATTCCTTCAAACGGGCTGAGGACCTGGCAACTGCCATGGAGGCGCGGGGCTATGATCCCGATAGCCCGCGGACGCACTTCCGGCAACTGCACTGGCGGGGCAGTGATACCATGACATTTATTTTGATGGTCCTGGTGACCGTCATTCTATTCTTGATCAGAGGAGGGTTACTTTAACCTTGTATCGTTATAAAATTACCTTTGCCTACGATGGCACCAACTTTTCCGGCTTTCAGATCCAGCCCCACAAACGGACGGTGGAGCAGACATTAAAGAATGCCGTCAATAAGATCGCTAAGCACCCGACACCGGCCATCCCGGTGATTGGTTCGGGCCGCACCGATGCTGGAGTTCACGCCCTTAACCAGGTGGCCCACTTCGATATTCCTTACCACCTGAGCAATGACTCGATGCGCAAGGCCCTGAACAGTATCCTGCCCCTCGATATCCTGGTCAAGAAGGCAGAGTTAGTTGATTCAGACTTCCACGCTCGTTATAGTGCCCATCGCAAGACCTACCGCTACCGGGTTGATCAGGGAGAATTTGTTAACCCGTTTAAGCGTAACTACACGGCCCACTTCAAGTACCCCCTTGATCTGGCAAAGATGAAGGCCGCTGCCCAGGACTTCGTTGGTGAGCACGACTTCACCTCATTCGTGGCGTCGGGGAGTCAGGCCAAGAGCAATGTTCGGCGGATCGAGAAGGTTGAGATTTACCGGGACGAGCACGATAATGAGGTGATCTTTGAGTTTACCGGGAACGGCTTCCTCTACAACCAGATTCGGATCATGGTGGCCTTCTTACTGGAGGTCGGTAGTAATCAGCGGCCGGTCAGTGATGTCAAACGGGTCCTGGCGGCGAAGGATCGGACGCAGGCCCGGATGACCGCCCCGGCGAGTGGCCTGTATTTAGTATCGGTAGATTATGGAAAATAATTGACGCCAGGGGCAGAAGAAGGTATACTAGCACTTGGTATTTCTTTTCCATCTAATAACTCGGTACACTATTATATGTAAAAGAAAAACAAAATTGGAGGACTTAATCGTGAGAACGACATACATCGCAAAACCTGGTGAAGTTGAACGCAAATGGTACGTTGTCGATGCTAAGAATGTCCCAATGGGTCGTTTAGCATCTGCAGTAGCATCAATTTTGCGCGGTAAGAACAAACCAACATTTACTCCACACGTTGATACTGGTGATTACGTTATCGTTATCAACGCTGCGCAAGTTAAGTTAACTGGTAAGAAAGCATCTCAAAAGATGTACTACCGTCACTCAAACTACCCTGGTGGTTTGAAGCAACGGACTGCTGGTGACTTCCTTGCAAAGGAACCAGAGAAGTTATTGGAAACTGCTATCAAGGGTATGCTTCCACACAACTCTCTTGGTCACAAGCAAGGTTTGAAGTTACATGTTTATGCTGGTGAAGACCACAAACATGCTGCACAAAACCCAGAAGTTTTAGACATTACTAACTTAATCTAAGGAGGGAATGGAATTGGCTCAACAAGTACAATACAGTGGTACTGGTCGGCGTAAGGATGCAACCGCACGTGTTCGCTTAGTACCAGGTTCAGGTAAGATTACGATGAACGGCAAGGCAATTGAAGACTACATTCCATTTGCCAACTTACGTGCTATCGTAAACCAACCATTCGATGTTACTAAGACTAACGGTCAATACGACGTTATCGCTAACATCAATGGTGGTGGATTCTCCGGTCAAGCCGGCGCTGTTCGTCACGGTATCGCCCGTGCACTCCTCAGCGTTGACCCTGACTTCCGTGACGCCCTGAAGAAGGCCGGTCTTTTGACTCGTGACCCTCGTATGAAGGAACGTCGTAAGCCAGGTCTGAAGAAGGCTCGTAAGGCTGCTCAATTCAGTAAGCGTTAATATTCGATTACCGCTTCAATATTTAAAAGCATCGACTATTTGGTCGGTGCTTTTTTATTTTGCTTAAAAATATTAAATAATTGATAATCGCCCTTTATATTTGATAGCGTTTACATTATAATGAACATGTTGATTGTTATTGGATAATTAAGGAGGTATCTCTTATGGCTAAGAAAGTCGCAATTGTTACTGGTGGTAGTCAGGGAATTGGTAAGGCCATCGCCGAACGACTCGTTCACGACGGCTTTGCAGTTACTCTTGTGGCCCTCGAGAAGGACAAACTGGATGAAACTGCTAAGGAACTTGAGGCCAAGGGTGGCGAAGCATTACCAATCGTGGCCGATGTTTCCGACCGAGACGCCGTCTTCGCAGCTGTTGACCAGACCATTGACCACTTTGGTGACCTCAACGTCATAGTCAACAACGCCGGCTTAGGCCCAACCACTCCGATTGACACGATCACCCCAGAACAATTCCGTAAGGTCTACGGGGTCAACGTCGGTGGTGTTCTTTGGGGCATTCAGGCAGCTCACCAGGCCTTCAAGAAGCTCGGCCACGGTGGTAAGATCATCAGCGCCAGCTCACAGGCAGGGGTTGTTGGTAATCCGAACCTGGCCCTGTACTCCGGCACTAAGTTCGCTATCCGGGGGATCACTCAGGTAGCGGCTCAAGACTTAGCCGATGAAGGGATTACCGTCAATGCCTACGCACCAGGGATTGTTAAGACCCCAATGATGTTTGATATTGCTCACCAGGTTGGTAAGAACGCTGGTAAGAGTGACGAATGGGGGATGCAGACCTTTGCCAAGAACATCGCCCTGAAGCGGCTCTCTGAACCAGAGGATGTTGCCAATGCGGTTGGCTTCCTGGCGGGCCCAGACTCCAACTACATCACTGGTCAGACCATCATTGTCGATGGTGGGATGCAGTTCCACTAGAAGAACTTCTTGATGAGAACTCAGTTGATTAGGCTGAGTTCTTATTTTTATTTAAAATTTAACGTCAAAGTGGGTTTAGTTTGCTACAATTAAGAGCTAGTAGGACAAAGGAGGCCCATTTTTTGGCAAAGCGAAGAAAAACAAAAAAGCGCCGTTCGTCGACCAGGGCAACGGTGTGGATCTTAGTCATTATTGTAATCTTCTTAGGGGTTTATGCTGGTCACCACTTCTACCGGATCTGGAACCAACAGCGGATTGAGCGGCAGGCCCAAGAGCGTGACCGCCAGGCAAAGCAGCTCTTCATCAAACAGGTCGCACCCGAGGCCCAGGCGATGCAGAATACTTACCACGTCCACGCTTCAATCACAATTGCTCAGGCGATCCTGGAATCACAGTGGGGGACGAGTAAGTTGGCATCACAGTACCATAACCTCTTCGGGATCAAGGGGACTGGTCCCAACTCCCGGGAGCTGACCACTAAGGAATACATCAACGGCAAGTGGATTGTGACTAAGGGCCGGTTCCGGGTCTACGATAGCTGGAGTGACTCGATTAGAGACCACACCAAGCTGATGCTGACAGGGACCGATACTAACAAGCAGAATTACGACCGGGTAGTCAAGGCCAGTAACTACCAGGAGGCGGCTAGGGCCCTCCAGGATTCTGGCTACGCAACCGATCCAAACTACGCTCAAAAATTAATTTCGGTAATTAAGACTTATAAGTTATATAATTATGATAAGTAATCAATAAAGGGGAGTCACAACGATGCGTGAACTAGAGGAAAAGATTAGAGAGTACGGGACAGTTTTGCCGGGCAACGTCCTGAAGGTTGATGCCTTTCTGAACCACCAGGTGGATCCACAACTGATGCTGCACGTGGGTCAGGAGTTTGCTAAACTCTTTGCCGATGAAGGGGTTACTAAGATCTGGACGGTTGAATCATCAGGAATTGCTCCGGCAGTGATGACGGGACTGGCAATGAACGTTCCCGTGATCTTTGCCCGCAAGCACAAGAGTCTGACGTTAAACCAAAACATGTACGTGGCTGATGTCTACTCATACACCAAGAAGACGACTAACCGGATCTCCATCTCTAAGAAATACGTCTCACCAGACGACAAGGTTCTGATGATCGATGATTTCTTGGCAAATGGTCAGGCCGTTGAGGGGATGCTGGAGATCGCTGACCAGGCTGGTGTTGATGTTGCCGGTGCTGGGATCGTGATTGAAAAGAGCTTCCAGCCTGGGGCCAAGGAATTGCGGGACCGTGGTGTTCGTCTGGAGTCCCTCGCACGGATCAAGTCCCTTAAGGATAATCAGATTGAATTTATGCCCGACTAGGTAACGAAAGGAGCTTAAGAATGAAGAGGAATGCTTTTTACCCAGGAAGCACCCTGGGAATTATCGCCGTCAATCGTAACGGGGGCGCCCTGATTGCGACAGCAAAGAAGGCGGGCTTCAACGTGATCGTATACGTTGACCATGCCCAACCAGCGATCACGAAGATGGCTGACGAGACCATCGTCGGTGCGTACAATGATAAGATCAAACTAGCTCAATTTGGTGAGTCCTGTGACGCCATCATCTATCAGACGCCAAACGTTGATGCGCGGGTTTTACATTACCTGAACCAGTATGCCGCTATTCCTCAGGGGATCAACGGCCTGGAGATTATTCAGGACCGGCTGATGGAACGGGCCTTCCTCGATCAGGTCAACATTAATATTGCTCCCTACGTCACGGTGGTTAGCCTGGATGACGTCTACCAGTCAATTGATTCAATTGGCTATCCAGCCCTGCTGAAGCCGATCCAACGCGGCCTTGGAGAACAGTCAATGATCATTAAGCGGCAGTCCGACATTGTCCGGGCAGCTGACTTTATTGAGACCGGGACTTACTTGTTGGAATCCTGGATTGACCACACCAATGAGTACACGATGACGGCCGCCACTGATGGTGAGGATACCGAGATCTTCCCACTGGCCAAGCTCCACTTTACGGCTGAGCGGCAGCTGGTTTCCGTGGCTGCACCGGCCGAGGTCAACGACGATCTGCTGGCTGAAATGCAACGGATCGTGAAGAGTGTTGCTGCTTCACTTCAGTACCAGGGTGTCTTCTCAATAAACTTCTACGTAACCGGAACGGGAACTCTGTATGTCAAGAACATTGAATTGGGCTTGACCTCAATTGCCAACGTTTACGACACCACCACGAACGTTGATCAGTATGAGGAACAGGTTCGGGCTGCAGTAGGAATGCCCCTTCATCAGGTTCAGCCCCTACAGGTAGGCCTGCTGATGGTCGTGCGCAAGTACCAACAGCTGGCCATTCAGCGTCAGTGGTTGTTGAAGAACAATTGGCAGTTCCGCTTCTTCAATGATCAGGACGGGGATGACCAGAGTATCCTCGGCTTCGTTTGGGTTACGGGCAGCGATAACCTGATCGACTTGGAGAATCAAGTTGACGACACCGAGGTCTGGAAGGAACAGATCAGCGAAGACCAGGAAAATAATTAAATTGCTGCATAACTAAAAAAGCTCTTAGCGCCACCAATCCAGGTGCTAAGAGCTTTTTCGTTACTTTTTGAAGTGTGGTTGATACTTGTGGTAGAGGAAGACGGCCAATACCAGGGTGAGGACGTCGGCACATGCCTGGGCAGCCAGAACTCCGGTGTAACCGAAGAAGTGACTCAGGACTACGATGGCGACGGCAAAGATCAGCCCCTGCCGGCTAAACGATAGCCAGAAAGCGGGTGTGGCCTTGCCCATCGACTGGAAGGTCGTGGTGAGGACCATGATGATTCCAGCAATGGTCGTGGATGAGGCGAGCCACCGCAGCATGCCGGTTCCTTCTCGGACAATCTCCGGATCACGCATAAATAACCGGATGATCTGGGGAGCCAGGATCATCATCAGGACGGTTAAAACGATGGCCAATCCGGCAACTACGCTCAGGTCAAACCGCAGTGTTTCCTTGAAGCGGCGCTCGTCGCGGGCCCCATAAGTATAGCCAATCAGTGGCTGGGCACCAAAGGCAAAACCAACCATCACCATGACGATGACTGTGTTGACCTTCATGGCAATCCCCATGGCGGCGACACTGTTGGCGCCGTACGTGATCAGGTAGCGGTTGGTGAGGGCGGTAGCGAAGGTCACCATGATGTTGGTTACCGAAGCCGGAATCCCGATCGCGTAGATCTCCCGCTGGAGCTTACCGCTGATCCTGGTCTCGTGAATGGAGGTGGTCAGCTTCTTGCTCTTCGTTCGCAGGTAGTAGACCATCAGAACATCGGCAATGACGTTGCTGACTACCGTGGCCAGCGCGGACCCGGCCGCACCCAGTCCGCAGGTGAAGATGAAGATCGGGTTCAAAATAACATTGATCCCGGTCCCGGTGATGCTGGCGATCATCGCCTGGGTGGCCAGGCCCTCAGTCCGCAGGATGTTGTTAGGGGATAGGCCGAAGATGATGAGGGTGGCCCCGCCCGCAATTACCAGGTAGTATTCCCGGGCGTACTTCCAGGTCGCCGGGGATGCCCCGAGCATGTGGAGGACCGGCGTCTGGAAGATGAACATCAGGGCCGTGACCACTAGCCCACAGGCAATCGAAGCATAGAAGCAGTAGCCGCTGACGTAACGGGCAGTCTTGTCGCGGCGTTCACCGAAGAGCCGGGAGATCACTGAACTGCCCCCGAGGCCGAAGATGTCCCCGATGGCAATCATCAGGGTGAAGATCGGTGCCCCCTGGGAGACCCCAGCGACCAGGTTCGGGTTCCCGGTCTTGGCGACGAAGAACGTATCGACCATGTTGTAGATGATCGTGACGGCCATACTCATGACTACCGGTAGGGCAAGGATGAAGTAGGCACGTTTGATTGAGGTGTTTTCAAATAACTTATCCACACAATTCCTCCTTAGGTGTCAGAAATTTACAAAACAGATTATTTTAGCATGGTCCGCCTTACCGGGACAAGAAATCACCTTCATTTGGAGGTGCGTTTCAGCACAAGGCGGGCGATTATTTGGTATAATGTTAGCCGATGATTTTTTAAGAGAGGACGGTAACGGCGTGAATAATAGTCAAGAGCTTTTAGAAGGAATGAACGACAAACAGGCCGAGGCGGTGGTAACTACTGAAGGGCCACTGCTGGTAATGGCCGGCGCGGGTTCCGGGAAGACCCGGGTACTGACTCATCGGGTCGCCTACCTGATTGAAGAGAAGGGGGTCCTTCCCTGGAACATTTTGGCGATCACCTTCACCAACAAGGCCGCTAAGGAAATGCAGGAGCGGGTCGGCAAGCTGCTCGGCGAGAGTGCTCAGGATGTCTGGGTTTCGACTTTCCACGCCCTGTGTGTGCGGATTCTGCGTCGTGACATCGAGAAGATCGGCTTTAACCGGGCCTTCACGATTGCCGACACCAGTGAGCAGCGGACGCTGATGAAGCGGATCTGCGGTGAATTGAATATTGACACGAAAAAGTTCGATCCCCGGAGTATCCTCAGTGAGATTTCTAACGCTAAGAACGCCCTGCTGACGCCTGCACAGTACAGCGACAAGGCCAACAGCATGTTTGAAAACATGGTGGCCCGGGCCTACAAGCTCTATCAGCAGGAACTGGAGGCTAACCAGGCCCTCGACTTCGATGACCTGATCATGAAGACGATCGAGCTGTTTGAGCAGGACCAGGAGACCTTGGAATTCTACCAAAACAAGTTCCACTACATCCATGTCGATGAGTACCAGGATACTAACGATGCCCAGTACCGGTTGGTTAACCTGCTGGCCCAGCGCTACCAGAACCTCTGCGTCGTCGGGGATGCCGATCAGAGTATCTACGGCTGGCGGGGTGCCAACATGAACAACATCCTGAACTTCGAGCACGACTATCCACAGGTGAAGACGGTTATGCTGGAACAAAACTACCGGTCTACACAGAACATTCTGGACGCGGCCAACGAGGTCATCGTCAACAACGTCAACCGGCGGAAGAAGAAGCTCTGGACGGAAAATGGCCAGGGGGAGAAGATCTCTTACTACCGGGCCCAGAGTGAGCATGATGAGGCACAGTTCATCGTTGCCAAGATCAAGGAGGAACAGAAAAAGCACGGTTACCACTACAATGACTTTGCGATCCTCTACCGGACCAACGCTCAATCACGGGTGATCGAGGAAACCTTCTTGAAGAGTAGTGTGCCGTACACCATGGTCGGGGGTCACAAGTTCTACGACCGGAAAGAAATTCGGGATGTGCTGGCCTACCTGACCCTGATCGTTAACCCTCAGGACTCGATGAGCTTCACCCGGGTCGTCAATACGCCTAAGCGGGGGATCGGGATGACCAGTGTCGAGCACTTGCGGGAGTTTGCCAACGACAATGGCTGGTCCCTCCTTCAAGCGGCCGAGAATGTCGACATCGCCAACCAGATCACTACCCGGACGCGAAACAAGATCGCCGAATTTGGTGAGTTGATGCGCGACTTGACCAAGCAGGCCGAATACCTGAACCTGACAGACCTGACTAACCAGATCCTCGAGCTGAGTGGTTACAACAAGATGCTGGACCAGGACAAGAACCTTGAGGCCCAAGCACGGCGGGAGAACCTGGACGAATTCAAGTCCGTAACCCAGGAATACGATGAGAAGCACAAGGACGATACCGATGATAACCTGCAGAAGATCACCAACTTCCTGGCCGACCTGGCCCTAGTTTCTGACCAGGATGATGTCGACGAGCAGGCCCCAGCGGTAACCCTGATGACCCTTCACGCGGCTAAGGGGCTGGAGTTCCCCGTGGTCTTCCTGGTCGGAATGGAAGAGGGGATCTTCCCACTCTCCCGGGCGGTCCTGGAAGATGACGAGCTAGAAGAAGAACGACGTTTGGCATACGTGGGAATCACCCGGGCCAAGAAGAAGCTTTACCTGACGAACGCCTTCTCCCGGTTGCTATATGGCCGGATCCAGCGTAACCAGCCATCCCGTTTCGTGGAGGAAATCAACCCTGACCTGTTGCAGTTTGAAAACAGCAATGAAGGTGACAACCTAACCGAGGGGAAGCTGCCATTTGGCAAGGGCAATGCGGCCACGGCTGGTACTTACCGGTCCCAACAGGCGCAACGTTCACAATGGAATCAGCGTTCTGCCCGGACCATGCACAGTTATCGTGATGCCGGCAAGCGGGTTAAGCCAGTCACTAACACCGGTACCGGCGCCGATAAGGTCGGTTGGAAGACCGGTGACAAGGTTCAACACAAGAAGTGGGGCCAAGGAACAGTGGTCAAGGTCAGCGGTACTGGTAACGACATGGAGCTTGATATTGCCTTCCCACAACAAGGAGTTAAGCGGCTCCTGGCCAGTTTCGCCCCGATTACCAAAGTCGATTAATAGAAGTGAGGCCAGATAATGGATAAACAAGTACCAGTAAACCAGCTCAGTCTGGCAGCGGCCAAAAAGGAGATTGTCCCCTTAAGAAAACAGCTCACCCAGTGGGGGAAGGAGTACTACGAACAGGACAATCCCAGCGTTGAGGATTATGTCTACGACCGGGCCTATCAACGCCTGGTTGAACTAGAGAGCCAGTTTCCGGAGTTAAAGTCACCTGACTCGCCAACGCAGCGGGTCGGTGGGGCAGTAACCACCCAACTGACTAAGGTCCACCACGACATTCCGATGCTGTCGATGGGGGATGTCTTCTCGGTCGATGAGTTGATGGACTTTAACCGCCGCCAGCAAGAGAATGGCGACGTGACGGTGGAACCCGAATACAACCTGGAGCTTAAGATTGATGGGCTCTCCCTTTCCCTGGTCTACGAGAATGGGAAGCTTGTTCAGGGGTCAACCCGGGGGAACGGAACGATTGGTGAGGACGTGACCGCCAACGTGATGACGATCAAGTCGATTCCTCATCAATTACCAGAACCACTGACCCTGGAGTTCCGTGGTGAGTGTTATATGCCTAAGGCTTCCTTTGTAAAGTTGAATCAGGAACGGGAAGCGGCGGGCTTACCCGTTTTCGCCAACCCGCGGAACGCTGCGGCAGGGAGCTTACGCCAGCTCGATCCCAAGGTGACGGCCAAGCGGGATCTGGCGACCTTCATGTACTACGTGCCAGAGTACCAGAAACTCGGGGTGACAACCCAGGCGGGCGCCCTCGATCGGATGCGCGACCTTGGCTTCAGCGTCAACCCGAACAACCGGGTAGTTCACAATGAGGCCGAGATTGCGGCCTACATCGACGAGTACACCGCTCAACGGGACCAGCTGTCCTACGGGATCGATGGAATCGTTGAGAAGGTTAACGATCTGGCTACGGAGAACGCACTGGGAAACACGGTGAAGGTACCGCGCTGGGAGATTGCCTACAAGTTCCCACCTGAGGAGCAGGCAACAGTCGTTCGGGACATCGTCTGGACGGTCGGCCGGACCGGTAACGTGACGCCAACCGCCGTGATGGATCCGGTTCAGCTGGCCGGGACCACGGTCAGCCGGGCTTCACTGCATAATCCGGATTACCTGCGGGAGAAGGATATTCGCCTCGGTGATACGGTCTACCTGCATAAGGCCGGTGATATTATTCCGGAGATCTCCCGGGTCGACCTCAAAAAGCGGCCCGCTGATAGCCAGGAATATGAGATTCCAACTAAGTGTCCCGTCTGCGGGGCCGAGCTAGTTCACTTAGACGATGAGGTTGCCCTGCGCTGTATCAACCCGATGTGCCCGGCCCAGATCAAGGAGGGCCTGGCCCACTTTGCCTCCCGGAACGCAATGAACATCGATGGCCTGGGACCAAAGATCATCCAGCAGCTCTGGGACAAGCATTTAATTCATGATGTGGCCGACTTATATCGGTTAAATTACGACCAATTGTTAACATTAGATAAATTTGGGGACAAATCTGCTAACAACCTATTGACATCAATCGACAATAGTCGTAATAATTCTGTCGAACGCTTATTATTTGGCCTTGGAATCCGTCACGTTGGCGCCAAGGCGGCTCGGCAGATCATGGCGCATTTCGGTAACCTTGACCAGTTGATGGCCGCCACTGCCGATGAGGTGGCAGCGGTTGATGGTATTGGCCCAATTATCGGTGAAAGTGTCCACACCTACTTTGCTAATCCGCAGGTGGTGGCCCTGATCGACGAGCTACGGGATGCGGGCCTCAACTTCAGCTATCAGGGACCGACCGTGGCGGCGACCGCTGATAGTGAGTGGAATGGCCGTCGGGTAGTTTTGACCGGGAAGCTGGAAGAGATGACCCGGGGTGAGGCTAAACAATGGCTAGAGGCTCACGGCGCCAAGGTAACCGGAAGCGTATCAAAGAAAACAGACATTGTCATTGCAGGAACGGCCGCCGGCAGCAAGCTGACGAAGGCCCAGGACCTTGGCATCACCGTTTGGGACGAGGCCCAGTTCCGTCAAGCAATGCAGGAGGAAGAATAAACGTGAATGCGAAAGTAAAGAAAATCACCACTGCCACCATGATCCTGATGACCAGTCTGGTTCTGGCATCATGTGGCATTGGTGGGCACTCATCCTCGTCAAAGGATTACACCACCACCGGTTCCGGTAGCGGTAACTACCAAGGGGTAATCCAGAATGGCCGTTACAAGACCAGTAAGGCACGGGGAATTAACGTTAGCCAAAACGATAACCAGTATAACCTGAAGAGTTTTGAAAATGGGCTGACCCAGGTCTCAAAGCGGGTCTTCTCACCGAAGAACTACATCTTCCAGGAAGGTCAATACCTGAATACCGACACGATCGAAAGTTGGCTGGGACGGAAGACCAAGGATAATCCAGCTGGTCTGAACCCGGCCGAGGGGAAGAAGAGCGATCCAAATCCAGAATACGTTCAGCAGATCGAAGAGCAGGACTACATGGAAAATAGTGGTAACTCCATGAAGCTGCGGGGGATGACTATCGGGATTGGGATCAACTCCGAATACAACTACAAGAAGAAGACTGACGGTCCAAGCTACACCAAGAAGATCAGTGACGCCGAGGTTAAGCGTCAAGGTGAGATTGCCGCCGAGAAAGTCTTGAAGCGGGTTCGGAAGCGTTCCGGTGTCGGTAATGTACCGATCGTGATTGCCCTCTACAAGCAGGCTCCAGATGACAGCCTGGTTGGTGGGAGCTTCTTTGCCTACAGCAAGAACAGCGGTAGCACGATCAGCAGCTGGCACAAGCTGAACTACAAGACCGTGGTTCTACCAAAGGCCGGTGGGACGACCAGTTCAACGGGAAGCGCTAGCCAGACTGACAGTGACAGTTTCTCTAACTTCAAGAGTCAGATTCAGAGCTTCTTCCCGAACCTGAGTGGGGTTACGGCCCAAGCTCAGTACAATAACGGGCAGCTGGATGGGATGCACATCACCGTGACAACCCAGTTCTACAGCCAGTCTGAGATTACCAGCTTCACCCAATACATTGCGCGGGCCGCTAAGAAGTACCTGCCAAACGGGATTCCAATTGATATCCGGATCCAGTCCGATTCCGAGATGCAGGCGATCGTTTACCGGGATTCCGGTTCAGATACCTTCCGGACACACATCCTGACATCATACTAAAATTGACAAATCAGCTTGATCGGTTTACCCGGTCCGGCTGATTTTTGATTTATCGGGATGCTTTGATAAAAATTAATGTCATTCTGTGCTAAAATTATAAATTGTATGTATACAAAATTACTGGAAAAGAGGTAGAGAGAATGGCCAGTAAAATCACTGAGCAACAAGTAGAACACGTTGCTGAACTTGCTAAGCTTGAATTCCCCAAGGATGAGCTGGGTAAGTTTACCACTCAATTAGGAAGCATTATTGACATGTTTGAAGACCTCACTGCCGTTGATACCGATGGAGTTGAACCAATGACTTCAGCTACCGACCGGGTCAACGTGATGCGTGAAGATAAGGCCGTTAGATCATCAAAGGAAGAAGTCGAGGCACTCTTGAAGAATGCCCCAGATACTGATGGCGGCTACATTAAGGTTCCAGCAATCATTGATGAAAGTGAGGACGGCGAATAATGGATTTCTATCAAACCGATCTGACCCAGTTGCACGATGACCTGGTCAACAAGAAGATCAGCGCCACGGAACTGACCAAGGAAACCTTCAACCACATCAAGGGGAACGAAGACCAGGTCAAGGCCTTCATCAACCTGAACGAGGATGCAGCCATGAAGCGGGCCCAGGAAATTGACGAGGCCGGGATTGCCGGTGACCAACTGGTTTCTGGTGTTCCATTGGCAGTTAAGGATAACATCTTGACGAAGGGCCTGACGACGACGGCCGCTTCCAAGATGCTGGAGCACTTTAACCCCGTTTACGACGCTACTGTTGTGGACAAGCTGAACAAGGCTGGTTACATCAACGTTGGTAAGACCAACCTGGATGAATTCGCCATGGGGTCTTCAACGGAAAACTCCGCCTTCTTCACTTCCCACAACCCATGGGATCTGACCCGGGTACCCGGCGGCTCTTCAGGTGGTTCTGCCGCCGCTGTTGCAGCTGGGGATGTCCTCGGGGCCCTCGGTACTGATACTGGTGGTTCCATCCGGATGCCAGCCTCCTTCAATGGCGTGGTCGGCATGAAGCCAACTTACGGCCGGGTTTCTCGTTGGGGAATCATTGCCTTTGGTTCCAGTTTCGACCAGGTTGGCTGGTTGACCCGGACCGTTAAGGACAATGCCTACCTGACTTCCCTGATTGCTGGTAACGATGAACACGACATGACCTCTTCTCTCAAGGAAGTTCCGGACTGGGCTGCTAACTTAAACGACAGCACCAGTGTTAAGGGCCTGCGGATTGCCGTGCCAAAGGAATACTTCGATGACTTGGACGAAGACGTTCACGATGTTATCAAGGCTGCCCTAGACCACCTTGAATCCCTTGGTGCCATCATTGATGAAGTCAGCCTGCCACACACCAAGTACGGGGTACCGGCATACTACATCCTGGCATCATCCGAAGCATCATCTAACCTGCAACGTTACGATGGGATTCGTTACGGCTTCCGGGCTAAGGATGTTAAGAACCTGGAAGATGTTTACGTTCGTTCCCGTTCTGAAGGCTTCGGTGAAGAAGTTAAGCGCCGGATCATGCTGGGGACCTTCTCCCTGTCTGCTGGTTTCTACGACGCCTACTTCAACAAGGCCGCTAAGGTTCGTCGTCTGATTGCTCAAGACTTTGACGATGTCTTCAAGGACCACGACCTGATTCTCGGGGCCACTGGTGCATCAACGGCCTTCAAGATTGGGGCGGAAATTGACGATCCAAAGAAGATGTACATGAACGATGTCCTGACCGTGCCGGTTAACATGGCCGGGCTGCCATCAATGTCTGTTCCAGCCGGCTTCTCTGCTAAGAACGGAATGCCAGTTGGCCTGCAGATCATCGGTAAGCCATTCGATGAACAGACCATCTACAACGCTGGTTACGTCTTCGAACAGACGACTGACTTCCACAAGAAAGCACCAAAGTTAGGGGGCCAAAACTAAGATGAACTTTCAAACAACCATTGGGCTCGAAGTCCACGTTGAATTAAAGACAAATTCAAAGATCTACAGTCCATCACCGGTAGAATATGGTGACCAACCAAATGCCAACACCAATGTGATCGACTGGGGATACCCTGGTGTTTTGCCAACCCTGAACAAGGGTGTTGTCCGTGATGGGATCATGGCCGGCCTGGCCCTGCACGCCCAGATCGCGCACCACATGCACTTTGACCGGAAGAACTACTTCTACCCTGATAACCCAAAGGCCTACCAGATCACCCAGTCTGACACGCCAATCGCACACGATGGCTGGATCGAAATCGAGGTCGATGGTAAGAAGAAGAAGATCGGGATCGAAGAGATGCACATCGAAGAAGATGCCGGTAAGAACACCCATACCAGCAAGTACTCCTACGTTGACCTTAACCGTCAGGGAACCCCACTGATCGAAATCGTCTCCAAGCCGGACATTGCTTCTCCAGAAGAAGCGGTGGCCTACCTGGAAGCACTTCGGCAACGGATCCAGTTCACCGGAATCTCTGACGTGAAGATGGAAGAAGGGTCGATGCGTGTCGACACCAACATCTCCATCCGGCCAGTCGGCTCTGACAAGTTCGGGACCAAGACGGAAATGAAGAACATCAACTCCTTCAACTACGTCCGTAAGGCCCTGGCCTTTGAAGAGAAGCGGCACCAAAACGTCCTGATGTCCGGTGGCCACATTGCCCAGGAGACCCGTCGTTATGATGAACCAACTGGAACGACGGTTTCAATGCGGACCAAGGAAGGGGCAGACGATTATCGTTACTTCCCAGAACCAGATATTCCAGACCTCAACGTCAGTGACGAATGGATCAAGGAAATCGAATCCGAGATGCCAGAGATGCCGGGTGAACGGCGGAAGCACTACGTTGACGACCTTGGTCTGACGGACTACGATGCCATGGTGCTGACCCAGACGAAGGAAATGTCCGATTTCTTCGAGGAAGCCGTTAAGGATGGTGGCGATCCAAAGCGGGTTGCTAACTACCTGATGAACGATGTGAACTCCTACCTGAACGACCAGCACCTTGACCTGCCAGAAACCAAGTTGACGCCTGCTAACTTGGCCGGGATGGTTAAGCTGATCGAAGACGGTACCATCTCATCCAAGATGGCTAAGAAGGTCTTCAAGGGAATCCTGAACGGTGAAGAGCCAAGTGCTTACGCTAAGGAACACGGTCTGGTTCAACTGTCTGATCCAGCCCAACTTCAACCAATCGTTGATGACGTGCTGGCTAACAACCAACAATCCATTGATGACTACAAGAGTGGTAAGGACCGGGCATTCGGCTTCCTGATGGGTCAGATTATGAAGCAGACCCGTGGGAAGGCCAACCCACAGATGGTTACTCAGCTTTTGAAGAAGTCATTAGCTGCCCTGTAATCGAAGGAGGATTGTCATGCGAAAACGTGCGCGAGTGATTTATAACCCAACTTCTGGTCGGGAGGCCCTGCGCAGTGACTTGGTAGATATCCTATCAATTTACGAGCAGGCCGGTTACGAGACCAGCGCCTTCGCAACAACTCCGGCACCTAATTCCGCAAAGAACGAGGCGCGCCGGGCAGCCGAGGAAGGCTTTGACCTGATCGTGGCTGCTGGTGGTGACGGAACGCTCAACGAGGTGGTCAACGGGATCGCCGGCTTGGAACATCGCCCAACGATGGCCATTATTCCGGCCGGGACGACAAACGATTATGCGCGGGCCCTGCGGATTCCGCGTGATGATCCGATCGCAGCGGCCAAGCTGATCCTCCGCAAGAACAAGAAGTTCAAGATTGATATCGGCCAGGCCGGTGACAACTACTTCATGAATATTGCGGCCGGGGGAACCTTGACCGAGTTGACCTATGACGTCCCATCCCAGATGAAGTCACTGTTCGGCTACGCGGCTTACCTGGCTAAGGGGGCTGAACTCCTGCCACGGGTTAAGCCGGTTGACGTTGACATCAAGTACGATGATCAGGAGTACCGGGGAAAGGCTTCGACGATCTTCTTGGCCCTGACAAACTCAGTCGGTGGTTTCGAACAGATCGTTCCGGACGCCTCCCTGGATGACGGGAAGTTCACGATGATCATCGTGAAGAAGAGCAGCCTGATCGACATGATGAGTCTGATGGCTAAAGCCCTCCAGGGAAAGCACATCGGTGACCCTGGAATCATCTATGCCAAGGCAACGGACGTTGAAGTAACGCCGCTGAATAAGGATGACCGGATCATGATCAATCTGGATGGCGAATACGGTGGGGATGCCCCGATGAAGTTCCACGACCTGAAGCAGCACCTCGAAGTGATTGCCAACCTGGATGAGATCCCGGATGATGCGATTACCGAGTCAGCCGACTTCAAGCGGGTCGAGAAGGACTTTGTCGAGGGAATCGATAAGATTAACAGCGAAGATAAGAAGTAAATGAAAGTGTGCGGTGCACCCAGCACACGCACCTAGTAAATAAGCAGTCCATGCCTGGATTTTGGTATGGGCTGCTTATTTTGTTATGATTAGATGTGAGGTGGTAGTGTGCGAGAAATAAATGATGATCAGATGGTAACTCCTAAGAAGGGGCAGAATGATCAAACAATTAAAATGATTGATCGATTGTTTGATGACAATAAGGAGTTAATGGAACGGTTAAGGGATAAATAATGTCAGCTGATGATATGAAGACTGTCCACCTTTTGAAAGAACGTTGTGAAAAAGAATAAACGACCGGCTTCTGATTAAGAAGTTGGCCGTTTGTTTGTTATAATAGGGAAAGTCAATTACGAGAAAACGGAGGAATAACCTTGAAATTAAATATTCCAGTTCATAAGAATGAAGAGTACCCGGCTAAGGTGGTCGACCTGACCTACGAGGGTAACGGAGTCGTTAAGATTGACGACTTCCCGGTCTTCGTGCCGAATGCCCTGCCGGGGGAAGAGATCACCGTCAAGATCACCAAGGTAGCCAGTCACTTCGCCTGGGGACGGGTGATGGAATGGCAGACCAAGAGTCCTGACCGGGTGGACGTGAAGGATAAGAAATACATCCAAACCGGGATTGCGCCGCTGGGTCACCTGAAGTACGCAGCCCAATTGAAGTTTAAGCAGCACCAGATCAAGGAGCTCCTGGAGAAGGCCCACCTGGACGATATCGATGTCCTGCCGACGATGGGGATGGCGACACCATACCACTACCGGAACAAGGCCCAGGTACCAGTAAAGATGGTGCATGGTCAGCTTCAAACGGGATTCTACAAGCGGGGCAGCCATACTCTGGTACCGATCGAGGACTTCTACATCCAGGATCCACAGATTGATAAGGCCATCGTGGTGGTCCGTGATCTATTGCGCCAGTACCACGTGACGCCGTATGATGAGCGGACTGGCAAGGGGGTAATCCGGACAGTGATGGTTCGTCGGGGTTACTACAGCCATGAGGTCATGGTTGTTTTAGTCACGAACACCAGACGGTTGCCGATGGCGGATCAGATCGTCAAGGGGATCGTGGATGGCGTGCCAGAGGTCAAGAGCATTGTCCAGAACATCAACAATAAGCGGACTAATCGCTTGCTGGGTGACCAGGACAAGACACTGTGGGGCAAAGACGAGATCCACGACCAGCTGTTGGGGATCGATTTTGCGATCTCACCGCTGTCCTTCTACCAGGTCAACCCGCAACAGACTGAATGCCTCTACCAAACGGCTATCGATAACGCCGGACTGGATGGCAGTCAGACCGTGATCGATGCCTACTGTGGGATCGGGACTATTTCCCTGGCGGTGGCTAAGCACGCCAAACAGGTCTACGGGGTTGAAATTGTACCCGCCGCGATTGAGGATGCCAAGCACAATGCTAAGCGTAATGGGATCAAGAATGCCAAGTTCGTGGTCGGCAAGGCAGAAGAGCAGTTTGCTAAGTGGCAGGCAGCGGGCCTGAAGCCGGACGTGGTCATCGTGGATCCACCGCGCAAGGGTTTGGCAGAATCACTGATCGAGGCCACCGGTAAGATGGGACCACAGAAGGTCATCTACGTGTCCTGTAATCCGGCGACCCTGGTGCGGGATATCAAGCGCTTTGGTGAGCAAGGCTATCATGTGGTTAAGCCGATCCAGCCGGTCGATCAGTTCCCACAGACGACGCATGTTGAGAGCGTAACGGTGATGGAACGGACAAATTAAACATTATTGATGAGATCAATTGAAGGTGTGATGTTTGCCCGTAATCGCCACTGATGATAAAATATAATTGTAAACAAAAAAGCGAGCCGCTTTAAAGGCGGTGGCTTAGTTATTTTTGATCAATAAAAGACCGTCCATAACTCGCCAAAGTTATATAGTGGACGGTCTTTTATTATGCACAGAATGTGAAAATGAAGGTTAGCAAAGCAACGATGAAAGTCGCAAAAGCCAACATTAGCATGAGTGCCTGGTAGTCGCTCATGGGCTGTAATCCTTTCTGAAGAATAGTTCATTAGAACCACCTCGTTTCGGAAAAACAGCCACCGCCCATAAAACTTCTCGCAAGAGTGATTATATCATAGTCGGGCATTGTTCATGGGTTAGATATGAGTTCCTATAAACATTCAGGCAGAGCAATTATAGAGTTTGCGATGACTATAATGCCTTCCAAATACTAGGCTAATTTTCGGCTTTATCTACAATTAGGGCGTATTATAGCCAAGCTTTTCTTAATTCTTACCAGCAGTCCCCAGATCAGCTAACCCATCAAGGAACCGCTGAATGGTAATTCGCCCACCAGACTTGCGCTTCCCCTGTTGAAAAAGCATTTCACTATGGACATTCTCATAACCAAAGAGCGAGTTAGCAAGATCCGACAGCTGTTCGTCATATGGATTATCAATTAGGCGATTAGCAGCGTTGGCCAGACCAACCTTAATTGCCCGCCGCATTCGTTGCTGGATGACCTTCTTTTCGTGTTCGTTGAGTCCCATCGTCGCCGTTAAATCTAGGTTCCGGTAGTTGGCACCGTTGCTCTTCATCAGTGAAACGACCTGTAGGATATCAGTCGTACCTTTTTCAGAAGTCATCCCCAGGTATTTAAGGGTGGCGTTTGCTTGATCGGCTTGAGACGATTGAGAGGGGCTAGTGGACTGTTGGTTAAAATTATTGATCATCTGTGAAATTGAAGAAAGCTGGGAGGCCATCTTGAGACTCTGCTCGACCTTCTCTAGAACCGTCTTAACCTCGATTAGGTTGATCGGCTTATTGATAAAAAATTCGATCCCAGCTTGGTATGCCTTAGCCCGCATCTCGCTGTCCTGGACCTTGGAGATCATGATGAACCTGGTATTGGGCTTAACCTTCTTGACCTGCTTAACCAGTTCAATCCCTGATAGGTCAGGCATCAGTAAGTCGACCAGCACAATTTCCACATCGCGGACAAGTAATTCCTTTAGGGCGGCAGTGGAATGATCATTCATCCCGACGACCTCGTCATCGAAATTCTGCTCGATAATGTTTTGTAAAACGTACATTACGGATTGGTCGTCATCAACGATATAGTATCTCATTCTATTTTTCTCCTTCCGTCGTTAATTTCTGCTTATCCAGGTCCACAAAAAAGGTGGTCCCGACATTAGGGGTTGAATCAACCTTGATCTTTCCGGCAAATTCTTCTTGAACAATTGTCTGGACATTGGAGAGGCCAATTCCCCGGTAGATATCGCCCGAGGCATCAAACTTGGTGGAGAAGCCGGACTTAAAGATCAGTGGTAAGAGGTTATCGGGGATTCCGCTCCCATTATCCGTTACGGAAAGGTGGACCCATTTCTCATCTTCATTCACTTTGATCAGGATCTCGCCATTTCGTTTGGCCCCGATGGCATCGATCCCGTTCAAAATCAAATTAGAAAGGATCGTGACCAGGTAGTAATGCTGAGGGACGGTAATATCGACGTGATTTTGGACAACGAGGTTAATACTGGCCCGCTTTTCCCAAATGATCATCTGAGAATAATTAGTAACGATCTTAAGGATATCCCGCATCGGCATCGGCTCATTGTTACTGTCGTCAAAATAATCCCCCAGGCCCTTGATGACGTTCTGGTAAGAGTGCTTAATCTCGTGGACGTTTTGGGCAATCTGATAGGCCATCTTTTGTTCCGCAGAGCGGTGTTCGGCTGCTAAGCGCTCGTTCAGCTGGTAGGCATTCTTGGTTACCTGTTCGATCTCGCCGATTGTTTTCTTCATGAAGTAGACTTCACTTTTGACGGCCGAGGCGACCCAGATGAAGTGGTAGTACTGGCGTTCATGCGATTCACTGCTGACGGTCAGCATTTGAAAGTAGTGGATAACGAATGACAGGATGAACGCAAGGGAGGATCGGACAATCGCCAGGAGAAACAGTATTTGAAGAACCCGTGGCGAATAGGGACGGAAGCTATTTAAGAAGGCAATCTCAGCCAAGTTTGAGAAATAATCACAAATAATGATGGTAAAGAAAAAGGCCCCGTTGTTTTGAAAGGTCCGTAACCAATAGAGCAAGTAGTAGATCACGGTATAGCAGGAGAAAAAGATAATATCCGCAATCGTGTAGTTGATGATGTTGGTAGTGGTTGCGCCGTTGGTAATTAGCAAGATGATTCCCCGAAAGACGGGGGATGCGATGGCGATCGCAAGTCCTAGCTGGAGCGGATTTAAGTCCTGATTGAAGTACAGGAAGAGGGGCAATACGAATGCGGATAAGGCAACAATATTTCCCGGGACAAACGCACTGATTTCAATTTGGGAGGCTAGGGCAACGAAAATAGCGGCGATGATGATTCGCTGATATTTACGGTAGCGGAGAAAACTTAGATTCCGTAACATGTGAACTCCTTAATTATCTTTTTTGATGATATCTGATTATTTTTGAATAATTGCGTAAGCGCTTACTAAAATGCCTATTGTATGGTTACTGATATGAGTTAACCAGCCAGTTACCATTATACACTTGTTGGTAAGCGGTTTGATTGAGCTGTATCAGTAATAAAGCAATTATTCTTTAAGTGAGGAGTATTGATTATGGACGCTTCAGTTAAACCAAAGAAGAAGTGGAAACTGAAAATGCCTGGTGCATTTACCATCCTGTTCTTCTTAACAGTTATTTCAGTATTCTTAACGTGGTTCGTTCCCGCGGGGAGCTATTCCAAGCTTTCCTACAGTCATGATCATCTTCAAGTCACTGCCCCAAGTGGTAAGAAGACGGTTTACCCGGCCACCCAGGCCACTTTGAAGAAGCTCAACGTTAAGATTGATGTTGACCAATTCAAATCTGGCGCGATCAGTAAGCCGGTTTCCGTTCCGGGTACTTATAAGCGCTTGAAGCAACACCCAATGAGTCTCTACTCAATCTTTACCAGTATGGTTAACGGAACCATGCAGGCTGTTGATATTATGATCTTTATTTTTGTCCTTGGTGGATTGATTGGGGTTGTTAAAGCCAGTGGGGCCTTCGAATCGGGACTGGAGGCACTGACCAAGAAGTCCAAGGGGAAGGAATTCATCCTGGTATTCATGGTTGCCGTTCTTCTGGCCTTTGGGGGGACCCTCTGTGGGATTGAAGAAGAGGCGGTGGCCTTCTACCCAATCCTAGCGCCGGTCTTTATCGCGATGGGCTACGATTCCATTGTGGTTGTCGGGGCTATCTTCCTGGCTTCCTCCATTGGGACGACTTTCTCAATCATTAACCCGTTCCAAGTCGTAATCGCCTCTAATGCTGCTGGGACCCAGTTCACGCAGGGGATGACCGGCCGGATTGTCGGTTTCACCGTTGCCGTTATCTGTCTGCTCCTGTACTTACACTGGTATGCCCGGAAGGTTCAAAAGGATCCATCATTCTCATACACCTATGAAGATAAGGAAAAGTTTGATGCAATGTGGTCCATGGATTCGACAGAAGAGAAGGACCTTACCTTTACCACTAAGAAGAAGATCATCTTAGTTCTCTTCGCAGCTTCATTCATTATCATGATCTGGGGTGTTATGGCCAAAGGATGGGCCTTCCCAGAAATGGCATCTTCATTCTTGCTGATTGCCGTAATTATCATGTTCCTAACCTGCTTTGGCCCTAAGGATGGTCTGGGTGAATACCAAACCACAGAAGCATTCTCTAATGGTGCTGCCAGCCTGGTTGGTGTTTCACTGATCATCGGGTTAGCCCGGGGGATCAACAATATCTTGAACGATGGTTACATTTCCGATACGATTCTGTACCAATCCTCAGAATTAGTTCGGCACATGTCCGGATCCGTCTTCATTATTGTGATGATGCTGATCTTCTTCGTTCTTGGTTTCATTGTGCCATCTTCATCTGGTTTGGCAGTTCTTGCTATGCCAATCCTGGCACCATTGGCCGACACGGTTCATATTCCACGGTACATCGTTGTTACCGCCTACCAGTTTGGTCAATATGCAATGCTCTTCTTGGCACCAACCGGATTGGTTATGGCAACCCTGCAAATGCTTGATATGAAGTACTCGCACTGGGTACGGTTCGTCTGGCCAGTCGTTGTTTTCGTCCTCCTCTTCGGTAGCGGAATCCTGGTTACGGAAGTATTGATGTCATAATAAGTTAATTGAGTATTTTAACCTTAAAAGGCACGATCTGCTGTTCTGCAAATCGTGCCTTTTATTTTGGGGCTCTATGATATTCGGTAAGGATAAGATGAATTTCTTATCTTTACCGTTTTTT
>CAMFOZ010000005.1 GCA_945971245.1 uncultured Lactobacillus sp. | reverse complement strand
ATTACGGCTACCAGGAAGGGGCGGATGGTCACTACACGATCTACATTCATGGTACGGGGGATGGTGAGAAAGCCGCTGCACTGAATGCCGGAAAAGTGATCGGCTTTGAGACTGATCATGGTCACGAAAATTTAATCTACACCCCACCGCGGATTGGTGACTTTGGCCCATCATTTATGAGTGTGATCGGTAATGGGATCCCACGACAACTGACGGATCCGCAGGAGAAATTATTTGCCCTGCGGACGATTATCCACCACTACGTCAATACGATTCCGGTCGCAATTGCTGCCGAAGATGTTAAAGACGTGCCAACGTGGGCGATTGACGTGCAGAATATCACGGGGCGGGTTCACCATCCCACTAAAGAGTGGTCGATCGCCCTGGGCCTGCCGCAAGAAGAACGCCACAGGAAGCACTATCAGGATGGCGCGGTAGTCAGTGATGATACCGACTACTCGGCAACTGAGACAACAGACCCGGATGCAACGACGGGAGTATCACAAAAACAATAAATAAGATAAAAAAGCGCGAACCAGAAATCGTAACTGACTTCTGGTTCGCGCTTTTTGAATTACTATTAATTAACTTTTGGATGGCGCCGTTGAACATCTTCAGCCACGAGCTTGTAGATCGCAGCGAACAGCGGTACGGTGAGCATCATCCCCAAAATACCGGAGATTCCCCCACCGATGATGACGGCGGCGAATACCCAAACACTGGGTAGGCCGATACTCTTGCCGACAACCAGGGGATAGGTGACCCGGTTATCAAATTGTTGGAGGACGATGATGAAGATCAAGAAGACCAGGGCTTTAAACGGGGACACGGCAAAGATCAGGACAACCCCCACACTGGCCCCTAGAATGGCCCCGATGATCGGAATCAGAGCACCGAAGAAGGTGACGACCCCGATCATGGAGGCATAAGGGATCCCGAGGAGCTTCATTCCGATAAAGCAGGCCACCCCCAGGATAGCAGCGTCCTTGCACTGGCCGATGATGTAGTTGCTGTAGCTATCGTCGAAGGTCTTGATGACGTGCATGACCGGGTCCTTGATCTTGCTGAAGTAGGTATCCATCACCTTGTGGAACTGCCGGGCCAGCATCTCCTTATAAATCAGGAGGTAGATCGAGAAGAAGAAGGCAACCACCGCAGTTGTTGTGGCGGAGACAATCGAACTGGCGGTGGACATGACGGTCTTCATGGTCCCGCCGACCCCGTAGCCGATGTATTTGCCAATCTTGTTCCAATTAAAGTGCTTAGGATCAAAACTCTTCCAGAAGTCCTTGAAGCTGCTGTTCTCCTGGATGGTGCTGATTAGACGGTTGATGACCCGACTATGGTTGGAGATCAAGAGCTTAACACAACTGACGATTTCGGGAATTACCAGGCGAATGACCAGGGCGACGATGATGATGATCGACAGGTATGACAGGACAATGCTGACGGCCCGCTTGAAGCGGCGTGCCTTAGGACCGGGAAAGAGGCGTAAGTAGAGGTGTTCATACTGACGGAGAAGGAGGTTGACGATGTAGGCAACCACGCACCCGATCAAGAGAGGCATGGCCGCTCCCAAAATGGTCTTTAAGAACTTGGCGACGGTTCCCCAGTAGGTAATTGCCAGGAAGAGGAGGAAGAAGGCCAAGACAAGGGAGATGTGACGACGATGAATATGGATTTTCAAATTATTCCTCCTTTAGTTGGTGATAGATTCCCATTAGGTAGCGGTGACTAGCCATCTGCTCGGCACAATTGTTTTGATCCTTCAGGTTGATCTCGTAGATGCTGGTGGCGTTTGGGTTGAGCAGAGGCAGGACCTTTGTCCAGTCAATCTTCCCGGTGCCTAGTTGGAGGCTATCGTGGGTTTGCCCCAGTGAGTCCACCAGGTGATAGTGAACAACATCCGGTGCCAGGTGCTTTAGCGAACGCTGGAGACCGGCGTTGTCACCGTGGAGCTCGATGAAACAGTGGGAGGTGTCAAAAGCCAGGCGGTAGTGGTGGGCCAGGATCTCATCTTCCTGGTCCGGGTGTCCGTAGGCAAAGACCGGGGCGATGGAGTTTTCAAACATAATTTGGTCACCGCCCTCATCTTTAAAGCGGTCCAGCCGATCGTATACCGCCTGGCGGGCAGCCTCAACGCTAGGGTAAAGGTCAACCATATGTTGGACCTCGGCTCCGGAGTATCCACCGTGGACCAGGACTTGAACGTTGAGGTCATGTCCTAAGCGGATTAACTGTTCGGTAGTCGTTTCAATAAACCGGTAGAGACCCGGATAGTATTTTTCTGGAGCCACAACATCAGAGTGGTAATTTTCAAACTTCATCGGATGGTGGAGGACAATCTGGGAGATCCCTCGTGATTGCACGTATTGCACGGCATCATAGAGTCGCTTGTAACCATCAGTGGTGAAGTCGCTAGCCGCGGTGTAAAATTCGTAGACCTTTGGCTGATGCTGCAGGCGATCATCAATCTGCACGCGATCGCTGCTACCCTTGAGACCGAGAATTGGTTGATACATTGTTAATAGGACTCCTTCGTTAGAGATTACTTATCTCAATAATAGCAGATTTTAGTGTGGTAAGATTATGTTTGTGAAATTGAGAGGAAGTGAAAATCTTGCCGGATAATTGGCCACGCCAGCCGTTGATCTTAACACCACAACTCCCGTTAGCGTGGGGTGCCGGCTACTGGTGCCTTGCTCGGATGCTTGAGGGCTGTGGGCTCCCTATTGTTGCCCCGGATGGGGACCAGGTGGAACTGGTGTTGATGCTGGGCCTGTGTTGGGTTGTGGCCGGGTCCTACAACCAATTACTGATTTATCGGTATGTTCCCGGGCTTGATGCTGGGCGAAACCGGGGCCTGGCGATCGTTCATGCCCTGGTCCTGATCTGTACGATTGTGCTGGCTTGGGGAAAGCCGGCAACAGTCCTGTTTCCCCGCCAGTTTTCACCTTTAGTAATCCTCCTATTGGTGCTGGCTTTTGCCTTGGCCAAACTGGGTAACTATTTCGTGGACCGTGTTCACCAGGCGCCAGACCGTCTGCCGTTGTGGCTTGGATCGAGCACTCTGGCTATTATGGCGATGGCCATCCCCCTGTTCTTCAATAGTCGTACCCAATGGGGATGGTTACTGGCAACGGTTATGGTAGTTCTGATTCAGGCGGCCTGTTTCTGGCAACTTCCCCGGCTCATGGTAACCGTACTGGCCAAACGGAGTGCCCTCTATAACATGTTAGTGGGGGCAGAGCTAGCGGCCCTGTTTTCAAGCATCCTTCTGGGGATTATCAGCTGTTACCAGCGGTGGATGCAGGACGTTCTCAGTCGATTGAGCATCTGCTGGGGATGTGCCGGGATCTTCCTAGGAGTCGGTGCCATGGTAATCGCTGCCTGCCAACGTTACCATAACGACTTTCGTTACGGGCACGCGGCCAATCACGAAAATTGGTTTGTTGCGGTGGGGGCCCTGTGCTGGATTGGCATGATGATCGGTCTGGTCTTAGCATTATGAATTTACTAAAAAAGCTCTGTGCGCGAAATTCCGTACAGAGCTTTTCTATAATTAAATTTAGTAATTAAAGGTTCTTATCCATAATGAAGGTCAGCTTAGAGAGCTCCAGCCCGTGCATAATCAGTTGGGCCATCAGTGCCTTGGTCCGCTTGGCCATCTCAGCGACCATCTTGTGAGATTCCGTGCTCAGAAACTCACTGGCCTGCTTAGCGTCCATTCCTTCAACCTGCGGAGCGGTTTGGTTAACCCACCGGTAGAGGTATTCACGCGCATCCTTGAGGTAGTCCAGGTCTTCCTTGGAGAATTCGGCGTGGTGGGATTCCACGATCATTGACAGGGCCCGGTACATCCAGTAGGCACTCTTCAGGTTCATGTCGAGCTTCATTGGAGTTTCCCGGTATGAAATGTCGATATCATCTGCGTTACCGAAGAACGGTACGTATGGGGTGAAGGTTGGTACCCCGAAGCTCATCCACAGAATGGTAGATGCTGCTTCAGGAAGATCAGGTCGAACCTGGAGAACGTGGGAGTTCTGGGTCCGGTTAAGGGAAATTGGCCGGAAGAGGTGCTTTTCTTCATCCGTACCGTGGCCCAGCGGATCATAAGGAGTACCCTGGTAGTGGCTGCTGAGGACCTTCTCAACGTCTTCCAAGGCAATCTTGTGGTCAGTCCGCATGATGAATGGTAGGTCAAAGTCCAGCGGATCCTGGTCAACGCTTGGGTTAAGCAGCTTGTGACCGAACCATTGCCGTGGTGTGTTGTAGTGTTGATCGAAGACGTCCGCGGTTCCGAAGATGTGGCGGAAGTCCCAACCATGCTTGTCGGGGTTAAGGTGGTTGGATTCAACAAACTCTTGGATACCCTCTGACCACATGAAGTTGTCAGTGTCGTCAAAGTCAACTTGCTGGATGGCAATCCGGTTACCAGTGACTGCGTAGGCATCATCCGGAATCCGTTCAGCAACCCAGTGGTGACCGGTAACGATTTCCATGTACCAGATATCATTCTTGTCAGAGAAGATGACCCCGTTACCTTCAGCGGAACCGTACTTCTTGATCAGTTTACCGAGGTAGCGAACCCCGTCCTTGGCACTGTCAATGAATGGTAAGGTGGCGGCAACAATCAGGTCTTCGTTGATCCCACTCTCCGTGTTCAGTGGGTCGCAGGCCAGAACCCGTTCGTTGGCGTAGACACTTTCCGTGGCACTCATGCCGACGTTCTTCTCGTTAAAACCACTTTCGTCGAAGACCCCTTCGTGAACGTAGTCAATGTTTGGTGTTCCTTGGTAGCGGTAGCCATCAGCGGGCCGGTCAACCACGCACTTGTTCAGGTAAGCCTTCACCTGGTTGGGGTGGTTGTGGTATGCCGGGTAGGCAACCAGCTTCATTGGGTTAAGGGGACCAAAAGTATCATCGTTCCGGGCGGCCATGGTGGAACCATCAATGGTAGCGTCCTTACCGACTAACACCGTTGTGCAGGCGGACAGGTTTTTCTTCATTTTTTCAGAACCTTTCTAAAAAATCTTTAAGTTACAAATTATATTTTAAGCGTCTATTAATTAGTGGTCAATCTAATCACTGTTGCTCCAGGTCGGCGAACTTGGCGTGGACCAGGTTGGCCAGGTCTTGAGCATTGACCTTCACGGAACGACCGATCTTACCAGAGGAAACGTAGATGTCCCCCTGTTCCTGGGCGGCGTTATCAATGAAGATCGGGTAGTGGTGCTTCTCGTAGATCCCGACCGGGGTGTTGGCACCGTGAACGTAGCCGGTCGTCTTCAGCAGGTTCTTAAGGGGGACCATGTCGACCTTCTTGTTACCGGAAACCTTGGCCAGCTTCTTTTCGTCAAGGTGGCTATCGATCGGAACGACGCCGACCAATGGACCCGTGGTCGGTCCAGACAGGACGAGGGTTTTGTAGATGTTGTGCTCGTCAATCCCGGTGTGATCCACGGTCATTGTCCGGACATCGCCATCCTGGTGGGTAGGAAATTCCTTCTGCTCGTAGGCAATGTGGTTTTTGTCCAGGATCTGTTCAACCTGGGTCTTCTTCAGCTTGCTCTTTTTATTTTTCTTACTCATTTACTACTGAGTCCTTTCATTTTTATTTCTGGAACGGACCAATTTTTAGCGATAAGGTACCAATTTTGACAGGTTCTGTTATACTGGAAAGTGAAGTTAATCGTTAAAATTAATCTATTATGGTCCGAGGAGTTAATTACATGGCAGATTTAGTATATCGCTCCGTGATGCGTGATATAAAACAAAAAATCCTGAAAAATCAGTATCCAGGGATGCGGCTCCCGGATGAGCGTACCCTCAGTGAGGACTACGGGGTTAGCCGAAGCTCAATTAAGCGGGCACTAGGGGTCCTTGCTCAGCAGGGGATCATTTTCAAAAAGCGGGGATCGGGAACCTTCATCAATCCACTGTATCTGAAAAATCAATCCCTCTTTCATTATGAGGGGAGCAACCTGGGGGTCACGGATAGCTTCCAACTTGATGGTAAAAAGCAAAGCATCAAGCTGCTTGACTATCAAGTGGTGCCGGCTAATCCTGATGTTCAGGAGGAGCTCTTCCTTAATGATAATGATTTTGTCTACCAAATCAAACGGCTACGGCTGATTGACCAGCAGCCCTTCATGATCGAGACGGGTTTTATTCCGATCAAGATCATTCCAACCCTCTCGCCAGCCATCGTTGATAGCTCAATCTTCAACTATCTGGAGGAGAGCAAGGGTAAGCGGGTTACCAAGTCGTTCATGACCATCAGCGTGGCCCCGTCAGATGAAAATGATCAGCGCCTGTTGGGACTGAAAGCCACGGAGCCAGTTGGTCTGATGGGTGGGGTCTTCTTCCTCGATGATGGAACACCATTCGAGGTTTCAAACATGCGGATCCACTACCAGTACATGAAGTACAGTACCTTCGTTAATCTGGATCAGGAACGCTAATAATATGATAAAACGTCTTCTATGGCTCGGTATGAGCGTGGGAGACGTTTTTTAATTAACCATTTGTCAGGTGTCGGTGAATACCCAGTAGGTCTTTGAACTTGACCCAGATCAGGTGGAAGCTAAATGCCGACAGGAAGGCCAGCCCCACTGTTAATAGAATTAGTAGGGGAAAGAGGAGCATTAGTGGTATGTGCAACGGGTTCAATAACTTCCAGCACCAGTAGAGCCAGAAGACGTGGGAAAGGTAGGCCCGGTGAGCATAGAGGGCGATCCAGTGCACCATTGGCAGCCACTGGTTACGATACTTCTGCATATACAATGCGAAGGTCGCGATTAAACCGATCGTGGCCAGATTGTAAAAAATCATTGATGGTAGGTAGTAGGGAGCGTTGGTGAGCCGTACCGGAATCCCATAGCTGAAGAAGTTGAGGGTAACGTATTAGAAGAGGGCCAACCAGATGACAACCTGACTCAACCAGTGCTGCTTGAGCATTTCAGATAACTGAGGGTAGCACTGCCACAACACCGTCCCTGCGGTGGCGAAGATCAGGAAACTGGGGAAGACCCGGTCGAGCAGGTACCAGCGCTGAGCGTCGGGACCGTGGAATACCCGGAGTGCGTAAGTCAGGTGCCAACCAAACTCGAAGATGAGCACCAGAATAAAGGCGACCAGGGCGCGAACGGCCCGGTGATCGATCCAGCGGGCAAGCATCCAGAAGAGGGGCATGATGATAATGAACTGGAGCATCATCACGTTGTACCAGAGGTGCGGAGCCGCGTTGCCGTTGATGAACTGCCAGGCAAAACTGGTCCAGTTACGGTAGTGCCCGTGCTGTTGCAGCTGGGGCAGAAACAATAGGTAGACCGTGGTCCAGAGGATTGAAGGAACGAACAGGACGTGCCACCGGTTACGCATAAAGCGTGGGTAGTTACGCCAGGTCGCGTGGGGGTGGGTTCTGATTGTTGAGAACAGGATCCCAAAGATGAAGGCGGACGCGCTAAACTTGGCTAATTCGTAGAAACCACCCAAAAAGAATTGTTGACCGATCGACGGCTGGGCTTGCATTAAAAAGGTGATGACCGATTGAATCATCACCGTGGTGACCGCAAACATTTTCTCGAAATCACCGACATCGGCCTGGCCGGTTGAACCTAAATGCTCCACAATAATCATGCCTTTCATTAATCTAAGGTTGATTTTAGCATCATTACGTCCTTTTATTAAAGGACTTAAAAATGTGAATTTGCGGGGGATGGGAAGTGGTGCACCCAGTTAGAAAAGTAAAGAAATCATTAATTGGACCGTATCAATTTTCAAAAAGGTTGACTTTAAATAAAAACAGGTTATCATAAAAGATGTAAATTGAATGATTTACGTTAGTTGTTTGAATTACACGAACGTATTTATTTATTCAGAAGGAGTGTATTTTTGATGGCAGTAGATTACGATTCCAAGCAATACTTGGAAAGTGTTGACGCTTACTGGCGCGCCGCTAACTACCTGAGTGCCGGTACCCTGTTCTTAATGGACGACCCACTGTTACGTCGGCCATTAAAGGCTGAAGACGTTAAGCCTAAGCCAATTGGTCACTGGGGTACTATTGTTCCACAAAACTTCATTTACGCCCACTTAAACCGGGTTATTAAGAAGTACGGTCTGGACATGTTCTACATTGAAGGTTCAGGTCACGGTGGCCAAGTTATGATGAACAACTCTTACCTGGACGGTTCATACACTGAAATTTACCCTGAATTTACTCAGGATGAAAAGGGTATGGCTAAGCTGTTCAAGCACTTCAGTTTCCCAGGTGGGACCGCTTCACACGCCGCACCAGAAGTTCCTGGTTCTATCCACGAAGGTGGGGAATTAGGTTACTCCCTTTCACACGGTGTTGGTGCTATCTTAGATAACCCAGATGTTATCGCTGCTGTTGAAATTGGTGATGGTGAAGCTGAAACTGGTCCATTGGCTGCTTCATGGTTCTCAGACAAGTTCATCAACCCAATCAAGGATGGTGCGGTATTACCAATCATCCAAGTTAACGGATTCAAGATTTCTAACCCTACTATCCTTTCACGGATGAGCGACGAAGAACTTACTAAGTACTTCGAAGGTATGGGCTGGAAGCCATACTTCGTTTCCGCATACAAGGAAGCTGACCGTGACGGTGAATTCAGTGGCTACAAAGACCACATGGAAGTTCACGAAGAAATGGCTAAGACCATGGACAAGGTTATCGAAGACATCAAGGCTATCCAAAAGAACGCCCGTGAAAACAACGATGACTCTCTGCCACAATGGCCAATGATTATCTTCCGGGTTCCAAAGGGCTGGACTGGTCCAAAGAAGGACTTGGATGGTAACCCAATCGAAAACTCATTCCGTGCTCACCAGATTCCTATTCCGGTATCTCAAGACGACATGGAACACAAGGACATGCTTGTTGACTGGATGAAGTCCTACAAGCCAGAAGAACTGTTCGACGAAAACGGTCACCCAGTTGCTCTGGTTGAAGAAAACACTCCAGATGGTGACAAGCGGATGGCAATGAACCCAATCACCAATGGTGGTAAGGATCCTAAGCCTCTTATCCTGCCTAACTACCGTGACTTCGCTGTTGATGTTCAAAAGCCAGGTACGGTTATTAAGCAAGACATGCTTGAATGGGGTAAGTACCTCAGCAAGATGGCAGAACTGAACCCAGATACTTTCCGTGGCTTCGGTCCTGACGAATCCAAGTCTAACCGGCTCTACGATCTTCTTGACAACGACAAGCGTCAATGGATGGAAGGTATTCACGAACCAAACGACGAAGACCTTGCTCACTCTGGCCGTGTTATCGACTCACAACTTTCCGAACACCAAGCAGAAGGTTTCCTTGAAGGTTACACTCTGACTGGTCGTCACGGATTCTTCGCAACCTACGAATCATTCGGTCGTGTTGTTGACTCAATGCTGACTCAACACATGAAGTGGTTACGGAAGGCTAAGGATCTCTACTGGCGTAAGCAATACCCAGCATTGAACTTCGTTGATACTTCAACTGTCTTCCAACAAGACCACAATGGTTACACTCACCAAGATCCAGGTCTGTTGACTCACATGTTCGAAAAGGAACGTCCAGACCTCGTTAAGGAATACCTGCCAGCTGATACTAACTCACTGATGGCTGTTTCTAACAAGGCCTTCAACGACCAAGAATGCATCAACATCTTCGTAACTTCCAAGCACCCACGTGCACAATGGTTCTCCATTGACGAAGCTACTGAATTGGTTGACAACGGTCTTGGCTACATTGACTGGGCTTCTACTGACCAAGGTAGTGAACCAGATGTTGTCTTCGCTTCCGCTGGTACTGAACCAACTGAAGAAGCTCTTGCCGCTATCGACATTCTTCACGACAACTTCCCTGAACTGAAGATTCGTTACATCAACATCATCGAAATCATGAAGTTGATGAAGACTGACAAGAACCCAGAAGGCTTAACTGACGCTGAATTCAACCGTTACTTCACTACGGACAAGCCAGTTATCTTCGCATGGCACGGCTTCCGTGACATGATCCAAGCTCTGTTCTTCGACCGTGCTAACCGGAACGTTCACATCCACTCATACGAAGAAAATGGTGACATCACTACGCCATTCGACATGCGTGTATTGAACGAACTTGACCGGTTCCACCTTGCTAAGGACGCTATCCAAAGCGTACCTGGCTACGAACAGAAGAGTGCTGCATTTGTTGCCAAGATGGACAACATGATCAACAAGCACAACCACTACATCCGTTCAGAAGGTAAGGACTTACCAGAAGTTACTAACTGGACTTGGAAGGGTCTTAAGTAATCGACTGCTGATTACTAAATAAACACTCATAAGTAAAAGAGAGGACGTTAAATTAACGTCCTCTTTTTTGTTGGGTAAATAATATGAAAAAGCCGCTTTCCCTAGTTGTTAATTGTTCGACTGGGGGAAAGCGGCTTTTTGACAAGATAGGTTATTTCTTCTTAGGAATAATGATTCGTTGTTCGAAGTAGTGATCCTTTGAACTGCGGTCATTGCTGGCACCTGGATAACGAGCCAGGATGATTTGGAGGTTGCGTAGACCAAGGTGGTGATTCCTACCAAGGGTAACGGTGTGGGCAATGTTAGAAAGCTGGTTGAGGTCAATTCTTGCTTGAGCAGTTGAGTTACCAACAACAATGAATTGGGCAAACTGGTTCTCATAAAGACTAAAGTCGATCAGCTTCTTTTCCGACTTTGCAGCGGCCTTGATGGCGTTGTCGAAAAGAATGGTGATGATTCGGATTGCGTCTACCTGTTGGAGTGTCTGGGTAAGCTGAATTGGATCAGCAATCTCGATCTCCAGGTTGAGTCCTTTATCCATGGCATTTGCGACCTTGTTGTAGACTACGGCCTTGATGCCGGGATCCGTAATGTTTTTGAGGGGACCGATGATTCCGGTCGGTACCTTGATGTTGCGCTGGGTGGCCCGAGTCAGGTGATTCAGGGCCCGCTTAGCATAGTCGAGATTGTTAGTTTCCAGCGCACTGGAAAGGCTATAGAGGATGTTCTGGTAATCATGACGGAAGCGGCGCAGGTCGTCGGTCATTACTTCGAGCTGGCTGGTGTACTTAGCCAGGTTCGCTAGCCGATATTCAGCGGCGTCGGCCCGATCCCGGTTAGCGAGGTACTTACTGGTTAATGCCATTGCTACCAGGACGATGGCAAAGTAGCCAAAGCCGACAGCCAGATAGGCCAGGTAGTTGAGGACCGGCGGGGCACTCTCGGGGAGCACCGGTGGCAGTGTCAACCGGCGGTAGTATTGCGTGTAGTAGAGGAAGTATGCGATGGGGAGGAAGGCTAAGCTGAATAGCCATTCGCTTATGACATGCCCATTTCGTAACCGATTGAGGTAGCGGTTAAAGAAAGGCCGGCTCGCATGGATGATGGGCAGCGTCACCGCATAGCAGATAAGAATGCTGGTGTTCGTGATGAGATAGTAGACGCCGGTGCTGGGTAGCAGGGTAATTTCAAAGATAGCAAGAATCCCTGACACAATTACCTGGACAAAGTAGTAGACCAGCAGACTGTAGCCAAAGCCGGCAACGAGGTCAGTGAGTGATCCCGTACCGTGATCGACGAGAAAATAGGTAAGGGCGATGGTGACGATGATCCAGATCAGGTCATTTAGGAAAAAGAAGAAGGGTAAAAAAAGGGCCCCAATGCCAATGATCAGGTAGAAATAAAAGGGGATCCGCCGTAAATGAAGATGTTTGTAAGTGCCAAGGAAAAAGATCGGGTAAAATATACAGGTCTTGATGGCCCAAACAATGAGGTAACCAAGCGATGGCGCCAGAGTAAATGGGTTAATTAGGTTAAAATAAATCATATCAAAACTGCCTTTACGAAAATTATTGTATACTTATGGCATACATTTAATAGGGAGAAATCGCAATGAAGAATAACGAACTAAGCATTACCTGCCCTAATTGCGGCAAATTAAACGTGATTGGGAGTGAACGATGCAGTAATTGTGGTCAGCCCTTACCTGCTCAGAAGCAGTGGGAAGGACAACACCATCGACCGCTATCTAAAAGGGTGGTCGGGGTGATCATAACTGTTGCTGCAGTATTAGCAATCGGCCTGCTTGGGCTCATCATTCAGCATAACCAAGTATTATCTTATACGATTTTTGTAAATAACGCACCACAGAAAGTGATATTCTATGATGCGCATCGCCATCCTGTTAAAATGCTTTACTTGATTGGTGACCGCCGTAAGAAAACTGCTGATGGGGTTCAGGGAACCTTGGTAGTGGCAAAGAGAATCCGTCCCGATAAGAACTACCGCTCACTAAAGCCCGTTCGCTATGTTGATAGTCGCCAACGCGGCCTCCTGAAGATTCAATCTGATCCAGCAATGAAGTTTTATTACCCCAGTCGGAATGGGAAACTGAAGTCGAACGGGCGGTGTAAAATCACTGGTCATCCAGAAATAAAGTATTTCAGTTGGCAAGGGACTAGTGGTGGTTCAACTAAATAATTTTAAGTGGGGATTCGAGTTCCTTCAACCGAGCAAAGAGATGTTTCGTCCGTAGCCGGGAGAATGGATAATCCTGGTCATTATTCTTAAATCGCAAGGTATGGTGCTTGAGATTGACCGAAACAACCTTAAGTGGGTTGATTAGGTAGTGCCGGTGTGCTCGAAAGAGAACTGAAAATTCACTTTCGAGTTCGTTTAGGGTGACGTTAATGGTAAGAACCTGGTTGTCGGTGGTATGAAGAAGTGACTGGTGCGAGTTAGTTGGATTAGGCTCGAAGTAATAAATGTTACCAAGATCTTCTTTTAAGTATCCGGCGCTTGTTTTAAGCGTTAGCCATTGGACGGGCTGCTGTTGGTGCTGTTTCTTGGTAATAAACACAAGGTCATCTTTGAGCTTGGCCGCAATGTTATCGTGGTCCTTAGCAATAAAGTCCAATGCCTCGCTCTTAAACTTGTAAGTAGTAGGTAGGAACTCATCATGGACGGTGATAAAAATAATCGTCGCGAAGGTATCGTGCTGCCGAATTTGCTGGCTAACTTGGAGGCCAGCTTTTTTATTACCGGCAATTTGAATATCGAGTAGGAAAACGTTGTTGATGCTTGGTTCCGGAAGCTTATCCATCAATGAATCAACATTGGTAAAGGGAAGAATATTCATTTCAGAAATCTTCAGTTCTGTCTGAATTTTACGCAAGGTTTGTTCGAGATAGCGCTGCTCGATTTGTTTGTCTTCTAGAATAAAAATGTTCATTAATTAATCTCCCCTTAAATCTATTCATTAATTATGATAATGGCATTGCTACCGAATCACCAATGTTTCAGTATTTCATCTGCCATTATGTATCTTTGACTGAAGAAAACGTCATTTCACTGAAAACCGGGTACCACAAGCGTTGTCCGGATGGTTAGAGAAACTATGCTATAATTAGCAATTGCTGATATTAACGTAGAGGAGAAATTGGAATGAATTCACTGAAAAAAGCGAGTAAGACCTACCTAACAATTGGGTCGTTAATCTTTGGAATGATTTTTGGGGCGGGGAACCTGGTCTTCCCGGTTCACCTGGGCCAGCTGGCTGGTTATAATTGGCTGCCGGCCGCCATTGGTTTCATTGTTTCTGGCGTCTTCCTGCCACTCTTTGCCCTGTTGGCAATCAGTATTACCAGGTCCAGGGGCCTCTTTGAATTGGCCCTGCCGGTGGGACCGTGGTTTGCCCTGATCTTCCTGGTGCTGGTTCACGCCACGATTGGCCCGCTCTGTGCCACGCCACGTTCGGCGACGGTGCCATACGCAATTGGGGTGGCGCCTTACCTCAGCACGGCCATGCAGCCGTGGGGCCTGGCAATCTATACGGGACTCTTCTTCCTGCTGGTGTACTTCTTTGCTACGCGAGAGGGGAAGATCACAGAGATTATTGGGAAAGTGCTCAACCCGATCTTTTTGGTGATGCTTTTTGTCATCTTCTTCATGGCTTTTCTCAAACCGATGGGGAGCCTGCATGCGCCGAAGCCGACAAGTGATTACCTGCAGCATGCCTTTTCTAGCGGCTTCTTACAGGGTTACAACACGATGGATGCTCTGGCGATGCTGATCTTTGGGGTAACCATCATCGCGGCGGTCCAACAGATGGGCTTCCAGCGGGGACAGCAGACCTCCCTGGCAACGGTCAAGGGTGGGATGATCGGCATTGCCGGGGTCGGGATCATGTACCTGGGACTGATCTACCTCGGGACCACCAGCCGGAACCATTTTGCCGTCGCAGCCAACGGGGGAACCACCCTTAACCAGGTGGCCCACTACTACATGGGTAACTTCGGGAACGCCCTGCTACTTACTCTAGCAACGATTACCTGTATGACGACTGCCATGGGGCTGGTGATTGCCTTTTCGCAGGACTTCCACGACCGCTTTCCGCAGATTTCCTACAAGGCCTTTCTGCGGCTAAACTGTTTCATCTCGTTCGTTATCGCTAATCTGGGGTTGGACAAGATCGTGACCTGGTCCACCCCGGTCCTGATGCTTCTGTATCCGTTGGCGATTGTTCTGATTCTGTTGGGGATGTTTTCACCGCTCTTTGACAATGCGGCGGTTGTCTACCGCTGGAGTTTACTATTTACCTTTGTTCCAGCAATCTTGGATATGGTCAATGCCTTCCCGCCAGTACTGCGCAACCTGTCGGGTAGTCAGGCATTGATCGGGATTGCTAGCCATATTCCCCTGTACCAATTAGGGCTTGGCTGGGTGCTGTTTGCCCTTATCGGTGTGGCCTGTGGCTTACTAGCCTGGCGGTTGCGTAAACAACGGTAGTGTATAATGTAGGTATCATAATGTGGTGAGGAGGTAGTTGCGATGGCCAGACAGTATTTAAGTATTGATGTCGGTGGCACGGCGGTGAAGAGTGCCCGAATCGACCATTCTGGAAATATTATCGTTAAACGGCGCACGGCGACGCCTCATGACCAGACCGCTTTCCTTCATCTACTGACGGAGATTGTGGATCGCCAGCCGGGGGTCGCTGCAATCTGTGTGAGTGTGCCCGGAATTGTCAATCCAGCCACGGGAGCAGTTAAGTTTACAGGGGCCTTGGTCTTTATGGGGAACTTCCCACTGGCGGCCTACCTGCGTCAATATGCTGGGTTACCAGTCTACGTTGGTAACGATGCCAACTGTGCGACCCTGGCTGAGCTCTGGCTAGGTAACCTCACCGACGTCCAGAATGGTGCTGTGATTACCCTAGGAACCTCGGTCGGGGGCGGCCTGGTTATCAACGGTCAATTGGTGCACGGTCCTCATTTCCGGGCGGGGGAGCTCAGCGCAATCGTCAATAACTATGACCATACGGACCCGCACCAGGCTACGGTTGGTGCTAGCACCTCGGCCGTTAAGATGATCATGGCAGTTGCCCAAGCCTGCAACCTACCAGATCTTAAGGATGGTCAGCGGGTGTTTGTGGAGATTAATAAGCGTAAGGGGCCAGCCTGGGAGATCTTTACTGCCTTCTGCCGGCGTGTAGCCGTGCTGTTGATCAACGTGCAGGCAGTAGTTGACCTTGACCGGATCGTGATTGGTGGGGGAATCAGTGCCCAGCTAATCCTGATCAGTGAAGTCCGTCACCAGTTTCGGCTGCTTCAGGAAGGAGATCGCCGTCTTCGCGATGACATTGAAATGCCGACAATTATGGCGACCCGCTTTGGTAACGGGGCGAACCTGCTGGGTGCCCTGTACGGTTTACTGTTGAAGATTGAGGAGGAAGAATAACATGCGTGCAGTAGCAACTGACATTGACGGAACCTTTTTGACCAGCCAGCGCGACTACGATCGACAGTTGTTTGCCAAGGTCTATGCGGCGATGGTTGAGAAGGACATCCGGTTTATCGTGGCTAGCGGGGACCAATACTATTTCTTGCGTAGCCTTTTTCCACGGGTTGCCGACCAACTGGCCTTTGTGGCGGAGAACGGGGTGCTGACAATCGACCGCGGGGAAGAGGTTCACTGTGGGCGACTGGCGATGACGGATGCCCAGGCGGTAATTGAGTACCTGGAGAAGCTTCCGGACGTTAACTTTATCGTCTGTGGTCGTCGTAGTGCCTATGTCCTGGCCAGTGCACCGGCTGAATTTCGTGCGGGTGCGCGACGCTTCTATACCCGGATCAAGGAGGTTACGGACTTCTCTGCCATCCAGGATGATGTGATCTTCAAGTTTGCCTTGAACGTCCCGCCAGCCCAGCAGGAAGAAATTTCCCGGGAAATTGACGCTCGTTTTGCCGGAATCATCCGGGCAACGTCCAGTGGTAACGGGGCGATCGACCTGATCATTCCGGGGATGGATAAGTCCCATGGCCTCAAGCTGCTACTGGATCGGTGGGGAGTTAGTCCCCAGGACCTGGTTGTGTTTGGCGATGGTGAGAACGACCTCGAGATGTTTGAATTAGCCGGGACCAGTTATGCGATGGGGAACGCACCCCAAAATGTTCAACAGGCGGCCACCCACGTCATCGGTACGAATGACGAACAAGCCGTCTTACACACACTTGAGAGGTTAGGTGAATAAAATGGCAATTCAGTTTAAGAATAACTTTTACCGGAGCATTGGCTTTTACATTGACCTTGTCCTAGTTGGCCTATGTATATACAGCTATAGGGGTGATCGTTCGGTCGGTGAGTACATTATTGATAGTATTTTCTTACTGTCATTTATCATCAGTCTTGTGTTTGATCTCTTCAGTGTGCAGCGAAAGTAGAATGCTTCAACCTAAAAAGCCTAGGATTATCGAAATGGTAATCCTAGGCTTTTCTATTCAGCGTTACTTGTTCATGTATGGGAAGTGGGCCATCTCAGGCAGCCGGTCCCACCGTACTGGATAGCCGGCACCGTGGGCACAGAAGACCGAATCCGGAGTGTTTTCCAGGTCGGCCACTGGATCATACTGTCGAGCGCTGATGATTTCTTCGGCGTTGTGACACGGTTGGTAGCCGGCGACCACACATTCCAATTGTCCCTGGCCGTGGGTGTAGTTCCGGACCTCCTGGGCATAGTCACGCATTGTTGCTACCGGGGCCTTGCCGGTAATGGTAGTGGCCACACCATTGTCGGTCCCGAGCTGGAAGGTGCCGTTCAGCCGTTGAATATCGTTGATGGCCCGGCCAACCTCTGATTGGGGAACGGTTAGGCGGAACTGGTACCAGGGTTCCAGCAATTGACATTTATTTTGGGCCCGAAGCTCCATCAGGCCCTGCCGCACTGCTCGCCAGGTGGCCTCGCGGAAATCACCGCCAACCGAGTGGACGATGCTGCCGCGGCCACCGACCAGGGTGATCTTGACATCGGTCAGCGGCGCCCCGATCAGGACTCCGCGGTGCTCCTTGGCACCCAGGCTGGTCATGATCTGCTGTTGCCAGTTGTGACTGAGGACATCCGTTCGGCACTGATTGGCGAAGGTCAGCCCGCTCCCGGGTTGGCCAGGTTCCATCAGGAGGTGGACCTCGGCGTAGTGGCGGAGTGGTTCAAAGTGGCCAACTCCCTCGACGGTATCAGTAGTGGTTTCTTTATAGAGGATGTTACCCTGATCAAAGCCGAGCTGGAGTTGGAAGCGTTCAGCCAGGAGTTGCTGAAGAACCTCGAGTTGGACCTCGCCCATCAGGCGAACGTGAATCTCCTGGAGGTGTTCCGACCAGGTGACCGCCAACTGGGGATCCTCATCTTCTAGCTGCCGCAGGGCCGTCAGACAGGCGTGAATATCATTGCCTTGGGGATCGACGGCGTAGCTCAGGACCGGTTGAAACGCGGCTTGCTGCAGGCTTTCTTCTGTGCCCAGCCCCTGGCCAGGAAAGGTGGTGTCGAGCCCGGTGACGGCGCAGACATCGCCCGCAGCAACGGTCTGTTGGATGGTGAATTTACGCCCATTGTAGTCCCGGATCTGGTTGGCTTTCTGATCGTCTACTAAAGCAGCCTTGGCCTGGAGGTGGCCCCCGGTAACCCGGAGCCAGGTCAACCGCTCATTCTTGTCGTGAGAAACCTTAAAAACACGGGCCCCAAATTCCTGATGTGGGGTAAACGGTATGGTCCACTTTGCCAGGCCCGCTAGTAGGTCATCAACTCCGGTTAATTTAAGGGCGGCGCCAGCGTAGCACGGGAAAACCTTTCGCTCACGGATCAGGCGCTGAATTGTAACGGGCTTGAGCTGGTCACTCTCCAGGTACTCGTTCAACGCATCGTCATCTTGGCTGGCAATGGCCTCGGTGGTGTCCGTGCTAAGCGGGTCACTGAACATGATACAACCTGGTGAACAGGACTTTTGCAGTTCTTTGAGGACCGCCTGCGGATCGGCCCCAACGCTGTCTGTCTTGTTGATGAAGATGAAGGTGGGAACCTGGTAGTGGCTGAGGAGTCGCCAGAGAGTCAGGGTAGTGCCTTCAAGACCATTGGTAGCGTCCACCACCAAGATGGCGTAGTCAAGGACCTGCAAAACCTGTTCCGTCTGGGCCACAAAGTCGATGTGGCCCGGAGTATCGAGCAGGGTGATTCCCAGGTCGTTGTATTTAAGCTGGGCCTCGTGGGAGAAGATGGTAATTCCCCGCTTCTTTTCCAGTTGATCAGGGTCGAGGAAGGCATCACCGTTGTCGACCCGGCCAAGCTTCCGGCGGGCACCTGTCCGATAGAGCAGGGCCTCCGAAAGGGTAGTCTTGCCGGCATCGACGTGGGCCACAATCCCCATCACGATCTTCTTCGCCAAACTAATCTCCCCTTACTTTTTGATCTGGACAACCAGGACGTCACACCGGGCGTTTCGGTTGACGTAGTTGGTAACCGAACCGACTACAAAACGTTCAAAGCCTGAGAGACCAGTGGTACCGATGACGATCAGGTCGTTATTGTGATCGCTTGGAAATTCACGGGCAATAACGCGCTTGGGATTACCAAAACGAATGTGAATATTGACGTCTTTAATCCCAGCCTTTACTGCCCGGTTCTTGAGGTCGTCCATCCGTTCCCGGGTTGTCCGGACTGCGTCATAAGTGTCCTCTTCGCTCAAAACGGCGTTGCTGTAACCATCAGTAATCTGGTCAACTTGAGTGACGTTTAGGATATCAAGACTGGCGTCGTTACGAATGGCACTGTCGATTGCGGCATCGAGTACTTGACTAGTTGCCTTAGAACCGTCAACTGCGACTAGGATCTTGTGGTATTGGAAATCGTCTGTCATCTTCAAAACTCCTTACAATTTACTTATTTACCCCTATTATAAGGTTTTTAGCTTGTTCCTAACATAATTATTCAGGCTTTTAATAGATATTTATTGAAAACGTTTACTAAGAGGACTACACTACAAATGTAATCTAATTGTCAATTTGGAAACATGCTTTTGAAGAAGAGGGGCAAAAATATGCGTTATGTTTCAATGACGTCCCACAACATCGGGATGAACTTAGCAACGGAACAGTATTTGATGAATGACAAGGACTTCGGGAACGAACCACTGGTTTTGTTCTACTACGAAGAGCCTTGCATCATCGTTGGTCGGAACCAGAATACGGCCGAGGAAATCAACCAGGATTACGTTAAGAAGCACAACATCCGGGTTACCCGGCGGCTGTCCGGTGGTGGCGCAGTCTACCAAGATTTGGGAAACCTCTGCTTCAGTTTCGTGGTACCAAGCGACAGTGAAGAGTTCGGTGACTTCAAGTCCTTTACCCAACCAATTGTTGATGTCTTACACAAGATGGGGGCTACGGGAGCCGAAGTCAGTGGCCGGAACGATATCCTGGTTGATGGCAAGAAGTTCTCCGGTAACGCTATGTACTCCCGGAACGGTAAGACCTTCTCACACGGTACGTTGATGCTGGACGTTGACCTGAGTGTGGTTGCTGACGCCCTGCATGTGGCCAAAGACAAGATTGCTTCTAAGGGAATTAAGTCCGTTCGGAGCCGGGTTACCAACCTGCGGCCATACCTGAGTGACGAGTACAAGGACATTGACGTGCCAACCTTCCGGGATGACCTGATCAAGGGCCTCTTCCACGTTGATAGCTTAGACGAGATCAAGGACAAGCAATACGTGGTAACGCCAGAAGATCAAAAGGAAATCGACAAGATCTATGAACAGTACTACAACAACTGGGACTGGGTCTACGGCAAGAACCCTGAATTCACGACGAAGCGGCGTAAGCACTTCGACATGGGGACGATCGACGCCCGTTTGGATGTTAAGGACGGCGTAATCAAGAATGTTAAATTCTTCGGTGACTTCTTCGGCCCGAAAGACGTTACGGAATTGGCTGAGAAGCTCAAGGGTATTAAGTATGACCATGATGCCATCAAGCAGGCCCTCGACGATGCTGGTACCCAGCAATACATTACCGGGATTCCAACCGACGAGATTGCGGACCTTTTGGCATAATTGAGCTTTACATGGATATTTAGTAAAATAGGATCAAGACACGAAATGTGGCCATCCTATTTTTTATTTGGCCAATAGAAAGCGAGTAATTACATGAAAAATTCTGATAAGGTCATTACGGTGACGTCGGTTGCGGCGGTTGTTGCCTTGGTGCTCGACGCCATCATGTTTGTTCAGCATGGCCATTCCTTACTGTCCAGCAGCGTGTGGCCCCGGCTGTTGGTATTTATTGTCTTGGCGGTAATCGTCAACGCTTTGGCCTTGGTTAAGATGCGCTTCTGTGGATACGCCACGATCCTGGTGAACCTTTACTTTGCACTAGCCAGTTTGGCGGCCTTTCAAATGGTGACTCCCCGGACGAGCGCCTATGGCTTGTTCGTTGAGGCTTTAAGTATTATCGGGATCCTGCTAGGGGCAGCGGGAATCTACTATGGAATCAAACAGCGCTCTGACTATACGAAGGCGCGGATTGAGAAGCTGATGAAGAAGGCGAAGGAAAAATGAAGTTAACGGTTGATGATTATCTTAAGATAGTAACTGATGACAAGGTTCAGGTCATGGATGATGATAAGACAGCTACCCAGGCTCAACAGAAGAAGACCTTGACAGCGGCGGTTGAGTTTATGCAGGAGCAGCTTGATAAGGGTTACCTTGGTCAATACCGGGCCAACGTTCGGATGAGAAAGGGTGATCCGGTCAGCTTCCGGCTGGAGAGTAACCTGATCAATATCCCAATGGATGAGGCCGAACGCTTGGATCCAAAGTTACTGGATAAGGAACCATCTTACCCGGTAAACCTCTACATGGTAGTGGAGAGCGATGACGTCAACAAGTCCGGATTACGGATTGACGAGTTGGCCAATGAGACCGACCAGGATCAGCCAGCAAGTTCGTTGGTGGCTAAGATTCAACCGTGGTTAGCAGATCACTTAGCAGCCGTGATGGAAGCACGGGCATAGCGTTTGCTTCCCATGGTGGGATGTTATATAATACTAATTGCGATGAGTCGAGAGGTCTGGTAGCGACCCAAATTGCTGCCATTACTTTTTCGATATGTGGGGCACGTTAACCCACCGGATTGTGGGGTGCCTGGTCTGCGACGAAGTGGACATCGTCACCGACCTGAGATAGGATCAATACACAAAGAAGGCGCGACACTACTATGGTGTCGCGCCCTTTTGATTTCCCGGGAAATATTTAAAAGAAAAGAGTTAGCAGTTCTAGTGCTGCTAACCCTTTTTGATTTAGTAACGCATACCAGTGTACTTCTTACTGAGGATGATGACCAGGACCGTTGCCAGGATTCCGTAAACAGCACCGACGTAACCAAGGTGGTTCAGTGAGGTGAACTGGACCGCGGTTGAGGCGGTGAGGGAACCCAGGGAAATCCCAATGTTGGCGAAGATGGAGTTCAGGGATGAGGCCAGGTCAAGGGACTGTGGGTAGTCCTTTTCGGCGATGTCGAGGAACATCAGCTGGGTGGATGCCCCGTAGCAGGAGAAGGCGATGCAGAGGAGGGCGACAACGATGATCGCTAACCACTTGAAGTTCAACAGGGGGCCAAATGCAATGTAGAGAATGGTCATTGCGATGTAGATATTACCGAGCCGGTGGACGCCGCCCCGGTCAGCGAGAAAGCCGCCGAACTTGTTACCGATGATGAAGAAGATCCCCATTCCGAACAGCAGCCAGTTCAGCCAGGTGTTGTCAAAGCCCATCTCGTTGGTGATCAGGGGCCGAATGTACGTGTAAATCGTATAGTCGGCTGCGCACACTGCCACGATGAAGGTAACCCCGAGGAGGACCCGGCTATCCTTCAGCAGGCTGAACTGCTTGCTAAGGGTACTCTTGAATTGCGGGGTATCGCGAGGGACCAGCCAGATCAGTCCGGCAAAGACCAGGATAGTCAGCCCAGAGATCATCCAGAAGCTGTCGTGCCAGGAGAAGGTGGTACTGATCACTGTCCCGATTGGGATTCCCACGACTGAGGCGATACTGAACCCGGCGAAGACCCAGGAGACGAGGCTGGCACGTTTCTCACGCGGGGCAACGAAACTGGCCATCACCAGGACAATGGAGATGATGGCCCCAGCAACGGTCGCGGTCAGGATCCGGGACAGGAGGAGAGAGTAGTAGTTGGTTGCTATGGCGGACCAGGTATTACCGATGAAGAAGACCACCATCAGGAATAAGAGAACGTGGTGGCGGCGCCAGCGGTTAGCCGCTGAAGTGATGATCGGGGTAAAAATGGCATAGATCAAGGCAAAGACCGTTACCAGGAGCCCCAGGCGGGAAAGGGAGTCGTGATACTCGTGAGCGATATCGGGGAGGACCCCGACGATCATGTATTCGTTGCAGCCGAGCATAAAGGCAACGAAGACAAAAAGAATTGCTTGCAGACGATATTTCATAATTGCTACCGATCGACAGGCAGGAAGGCCGTCGAAATTTCCTTTCTAAAAGATTTCAAACTCACAATAGTGTAACCGAGATAGACCAATAAAACCAGCCTAAAAAGGCTAGGATCACAAAATTGTTTTGGACCCTAGCCTTTTTTGTACTTTTATCCCTGTTACAGGAACTAAACCAATTTACTTGGCCAGGTAGATCTGTTCGTCGATCAGGTCAAATGAATGAAGCTGCTGGTTAACCTTCTGTAAGTCCTCATCCTGGCTGAGATGGGCTTCCTGCCAGAACTTCTTAGAGTTGGTGGCCCCGTCCTTTTCGCCGATGACCAGGAACTTAATGTCAGGATAGTCTTGCCGCAGCAGTTGAAGAACTTCCCAATCAGTTTCACCCTTATCCGGTGCCCAGGACATGATGACATAGTCGACTTGGTCCCCGTACTTCTTGATCGCACTGACGGCATCAAGCTTTTCAATCTTGGTGACCGGGTGCTTGCCCGTCTCGTTTTCCTTGACCCAGGCCTGACTATCGGTGGTGTAGATCTGCTGGTTGGCATTGTTATTACGTAAGCCCTTGGAGATGTAGCCGTTGCCAGCCATGATCTCAAGGACGGGTGCGCCGTTGAGGTAGTCAGCTAGGGCCTTGGCAAAGGGGGCGTTGACGTAAGACCACATTCCGTAGGTGTCCTCAAGGTAGTCCCGGAAGTTACGCAGGGCCCGATCCAATTTTGGTAGGGCCGCACTATACTTGTTCCACAACTGGTCGCCGCGGGGGTCGCCCTTTGGGTACTGCTGATTGACCTGTTTGAAGATGGTGTCTTGAATGTCGTCTGGCAACAAGAGCGTTGGCAGTGGTTGCGGCAGGAGGCCATTCTTTAACAGGCGGTCACTTTCCAAGGCGTTGTTGATCAGGTACTTGATTTCTGGAAAGTCGTCGAAGAGGTCGCGGTCGTGCATCAGTTCACTGATGTAAGGAGCTTGATGAACAGCCTGTTGCGCCTTCTTGACGCGCTTCTTCAGTTTCTTGAGCTTCTTTGGATTCATATCAATTCCTCACTTTAACTTCAAATCGAGTTGCTCCTGCTTGCCATAGAACTTGTCAGTATCATGGCGGTTGGTCCGGCCCTTAAGGTAACCGTCAATTAGCTGAAAAATCTCGTAACGGTCGTCGCTGGACAACACAGTGTTGTTAAACAGGAGGTCCTTATTGGAAAAGAAAAGTTTGGCGAGGTCGAAATCATTCCGATCCGTTTTCCCCGTCAAGTAGTCGAGACTCACGTTGAAAAATTCGGCTAGTTTCCGGGCCTCGATGTAGGAAGGGGTCCGGATTCCCCGTTCCCAGTTACCAATCTGTGAGGCAGTATTTGGTTTTTCTCCTGGTCCCAAATGTTCGTTGAGGTGGTTAGCCAATTCTTTTAGTGTAATTTTCTGGCCCTTACGTAAAGCGCGCAGTCTTTCTGGAAACATGTGCTCACTTCCTTACTATATCTCTCTTATTTTACCATTGACAGCGCCAATTGACAGGAAAACGATATGCAAAGTAACAGAAAGTGTGCTAAACTAATCGCATTATTCAAAAAATACGACATGGGGTTAATTAAATTGAGTACAGTTGTTAAGAAAAAACGTCATCATTTGCGGAATTGGTTGATCGGCATTATCAGTGTCATCGTTGTTGCAATGCTTGCTGCGGGGAGCTACTTCTTTACGGTGGCAATGGTCCCAAGCCACAAGAGCTTTGTTCACCAGTCATCATCGCGGATCAGTCGGACCGACCCGCTATATCGGCAGAAGACCTGGTTCGCTGACGCCAGGAAACAGCACTGGTCCATGGAATCGGCCACGCGTCATTACCGTCTTGATGCCGACTACATCCCGGCCGCTCACCCAACCACGAAGAGTGTGATTATTTTGCACGGCTTCATGGGTCGTAAGGAGGACATGGGAGCTTACGCGGCAATGTACCACCAGCTCGGCTATAACGTCCTGCTGCCGGATGCCAGAGCGCATGGTCACAGTCAGGGAAAGTACATCGGCTACGGGTGGCCCGAACGCTACGATGTACGTAAATGGGCAGAAAAACTGATTGCTAAGAATGGGACCCACAGTCAGATCGTTATTGCCGGAACCAGTATGGGTGGCGCTACCACGATGATGACCAGTGGGATCAAGCTTCCACACCAAGTGAAGGCCTTCGTGGAAGACTGTGGTTACACCAGCCTGAATGACGAGCTAAACTACGAGGCCGGGAACCTCTACCACATTCCGACTTTCTTACGTACCCCGTTGATTGCCATCCTGAGTGGTATCAACCGGGTCCAGAACGGTTTCTTCACGGGGGAGGCAAACTCGGTGAAGATGTTGCATAATAATACTAGACCGATGTTGTTTATCCACGGTAATAATGATACCTTTGTACCAACTAAGATGGTCTACCGTAACTATGCTGCCAGCCGAGGGCCAAAGGAACTCTGGGTTGTCCCGGGAGCTAAGCATGCGGCCTCGTTTGCTCACTGCCCACGGGCCTACCAACAGCATGTTCAGGCCTTCCTGCAGAAATACGTGAAATAGGGAGAAAATAACTATGTTGATGATGATACTAACTTTAATCGTGGCGATCGAGCACCTGGGAATTATGCTCCTAGAGATGTTTGGCACACCGCGGCAGCAGGCCCAGGCGTTTGATATGCCGCTAGAATACGTCAAGCAACCAACCGCCCGTGTTGCCCTGGCTAATCAGGGAATCTATAACGGGATGCTGGGGGTGCTGATGATCGTCAGCTTCTTCTTTTTCCATGGCACCATCCTCGTCACCGTCTTGCGTCTCCTCCTGGGTTTCATCGTCATTGTGGCCCTGTATGGGGGAATGACCGCGACGAAAAAGATCTGGCTGGTCCAGCTGTTACCGGCCGCGATTGCTCTGCTTTGTACCTTCATATAGAAAAATGCCGAACCTATTCTGGTTCGGCATTTTTTAGTCCAGCGACTGGGAGTAAACTAGCTCGTCAGTTGAGATCTGTTCGTTAAGGGCGTTCGCCAGCTCCTGGGAGAGCTTTCCCGCGGCGAGATGTTCCTGAACAAAGCTGTGCTCCCACTGAAAGGCCTCAATAGAGAGATTGGTGATAGCGTCAGCATCAAGGTCCTGTCCCCGGCTGAAGAGTTGCTTCTGTTGGAGGAAGACCCGGCCGACCATCACGACCTCGTTGGCATTGGTGGTGTTTTCAATGGACTGGAGGTACTTGTCCACGTTTTTGTCGACAACTGTGAGAATTTTCAGGATAGCCTGACGCTGTTGCTTGATTGCCTGGAACTTCTTGTTGTATTCGGCCTTGGCATTATTCATTGCGCTGGTTCGGCGAGGATGAAAGTGCCTTTTCCGAAAGAGCTGCCACTTGATCCGGTGCCAGAAAAGCCGGAAAAACTCGGTAAAGTTGTGTTCGGGCGTCCGGCAGATGGACCGGCTGATAAAGTGGACATAGAGGGCCGCCTCGCGATCACTGATCGTACCATCTGCATTTAATTGGTCCAGGGTCTGCATTTCGACCTTATGAGCCCGGTTCATTAACTGATTGAACCGTTGTTGGTTGAATTGGTGGTACTGGTTCATTTGGGTGCTGAGCTGGTCGATCACGATGGCCCGCTCCCGTGAATTCTCCGCCTGGGTACGCAGCTGGTTAATGGCAAACTGGACTGTGGCGATGAGTTGCTGGCGGAATTCTTCCGGCGTAAAGCTCTGTGATTTGGCCGGTAGAATCAGCGGATAAGCGACGGCACCAACCAGTAAGCTGATGAGGATCACGATTGCCGCGATTAGGATCATCGAATTGCGGAAGGCAAAGGTGTGGTGATTGATCATGACCGGCAGCGAGAAGGCCAGGGAGAGGGTGATGGTCCCATGGATCCCCCCAAGAGCCATCAAAATACTGTCCCGGTTGAGCTGGTCACCGGTTGACCCGATGTTGACCAGCTTGAAGCGGACCCAGCAGTACCGCAGGAAGGTCATGATTACGTAGAGGAGCAATGAGATGACAAACAGGCGCCCGAGATTAGCTAGGCTGGTGCTCTTGATGACCTGGGGAAGGAGGACGCCTAAGAGGACGAAGACCAGGCCGTTCAAGGCATCGCTGATGATTGTCCAAGTAGTCGTGGTAGCCATCTGAACCTTGGTGGAGGTCAAACGCAGGCGGTCGTAGAGAATACTGTGGACGACCCCGGCGGCCACGACCGCCAGAATACCAGAGAGGTGGAGTTCCTCGGCTAACCAGTAGATAACGATGGGCGTCATGACGTTGATGGGGATAACGATTGAACCGATATCAACGTGGGACCGCATCAGTTGAGTCCGCAGGTTGATCAGCAGGATGCCGAGAACGGCCCCGAAGATGATTCCCCCAAAGAAGACGTAGACAAAGATCCACAGCCCGTGGCCGATTGAGAAGTCCCCAGAGCGGTAGGCAGCCAGGGCCAGGTCGAGGAGGACGATTCCGGAGGCGTCATTGAAGAGTGACTCGTACTCCAGGGCCCCGTTGACGTTCTCAGGAACCGACATGCTTGTGGTAATTGACTTAACCGCGACCGCATCCGTTGGGGTGATGATGGCAGCGAGCATGAAGGCTAAAGCAAACGGGAAGGTTGTCGGCATTACCAGGTGCAGGAGGGTTCCGGCGATGATGACCGTCACCAGGGACAGGGTCACCGCGATCGAGAGGATCGAGCGGAAGTTACGAGAGAGCGAGAAGAACGATTGGTTTTGCCCGTCGTTGAACATCAGCGGTGCGATGACCGCCATCATGAATATTTCCGGGTGCATGGTGAAATTAGTCGCTGCAGTTGGCAGGCTGGCGAGCAGAACTCCGGCAACGATTTGATAGATCGAGAGCGGAATCTTTGGGTAGATCAGGTGAATGACGTTGGCCACGACGACCGTGGTCAGCAGCAGGATGATCCCCAATAGTAAATCCAATAAAAACACCACCTTAGAAGATTAAATAGCTAGTAGACTGCGTCATTTTAGCATTGGAGACGCGGCCTTGACAACGCAATGCAAAAAAATCGGGGTTAGTGAGTTTCTGCGCTAACCTCGATTTCAATAATATCTTTATTCCCGGCCCAGCAGCATCTTGACCGCCATTGCAATGTTGTAGATGAACAACAACAGGGCGATCAGCAGGGCGAAGGTCAACAGGATTCCAAACAGGGCGCCGGCATGGAAGGCCGCCTGGTACAAGGAGGCAATGCTCATTGTGAGGATTGCGAAGATGACGTAAAGCAAGGGGAAAATCTGTGACCAAAAGGCCTTGCGAGCGTTTTTACTGATGGTTGGATCGTCACTTGCCCGAGCGACAATCCAGACAATCAGTGGAAAAATCACCGGTAGAAACAAGATACTGAGGTAGGAAAGGGCATTAACAATTCGGGTTGTTACATTACTCTGCATATTAACCATCCTTTTTGTTTTTATTATGCCTGATCAATTAAGGGAGTGCAATGATAAGGAGCTGGAGGACAACCACCAAGATGAAGAAGGTTGTCCAGTCCCGACGAGTTAGCGGGACACGGTGGGCGCTAGTTCGTGTTTGTCCCTCCACAAAGCCGTGACTCTCCATGGCCTGGGCCATTTGGTCTGCCCACTGACTGGCGGCTAGGATCGCCTTGAAGTAAAGCCGTGGTGACCACCAGTGTAGGGTGATTCCCCGCATTTGTCCCGCGATCCGGATGAGCCGGACCTCTTGAGCAATCCGGGGAAAGAGATTAAGGGCAGCGAGAATTCCATAAGCAAACTTACTCGGGAGGTGGCAATTTTGCTCAAGGGATCGCACTAACTGCAGAGCGCTCGTGGTACAACTGACGGCTGAACCAGTCATGACGTAGACGTAGAGCCGACTTACCAGGACCCAGGCAAAGTAGACGTTGTGACCGGGGCTGAAGAAGGCAATGGTGACGAAGATCGCAATCGCCGGCACCAGGGTGATGATGACTAGCCAGGCAAGCCGTTGCCACCGCACCCGCCGGTAGATCAGGTAGGCCAGGGCTAAGATGATAATTACAATGTTGCTATAAAGGTAACTAGTGAAGGTAACCTCAAGGGCAATGATGAGGACGAGGAATAGTTTTAGGCTCGGATTCATGCCTGCACCCCCTCATAAGTGAGCTTTTCATCGTTTAGATGAAGGTGGTAGTCTACCAGCTGGTCGAGTCCCGTCAATTGGTGACTGATGATCAGAATGGTCTGAGGGAGGGATTGCTGGCAACGCTTGATCAGGTTGAAGACAGTTGAAAGGGAATCACGATCAAGGCCGGCAAAGGGTTCATCGAGTAAGAGGACGGGGTGACCGATCATCAGCATGACCAGTAGCTGCAGCTTTTTGCGCTGACCACCACTGAGCGAGTATACAACCCGGTCCTCCATTCCCGCCAGGCCAAAATCCCGAAGCACCTCTGTCAGGTGGTCGTTAGTAAGTAAAGGCTGACGTTGGTGGCGGGCACTGAGAGTTAATTCCTCACCCACGGTAACGTTGAGAAACTGTTCATTAGCCTGTTGGAAAACTAGACCAACCTGGTAGTGATATTTCCCGGGTGATATTTTCTGGATGTCCTTTTGGCGGTAGTCGATCTCACCCTGGTAGGGGATGAGCCGGGTGAGGGCCTTGAAAAAGGTCGATTTACCAGTTCCGTTGGCTCCCGTCAGCAGGGTAATCTTGTTTTTCATGATTGCCAGGTCGGGGATGGTAATCAGCTTGCGTTTTCCCCGACCAATGTTAACGTGGTTCAGCTGGATGATTGTCGGCGCCGTTGTCGGTGGAACCGGGACGTGTAATGGGGCACTAGCTGCATCATCGGCCCGACTGATTATTGCCTTTCCCTGGAACAAAGAGAGGGCAACTAACTGCCCAGCGGTAAACTGAAAAACATGAGGATTGAGGGCAGCATAACCATGACAGTCGTGATCAGTGATGATGATCGTTCGCCCGGGTTGAGCAGCCCGCCACTGACCGAGTTGTTTGATTAAGAACTGTCGGTTGGCCTCATCAATTGCAGCGAAGGGCTCATCGAGGAGGAGCAGGTCAGGATGCATTGCTACAACCACCGCCAGGGCCACTCTCTGCTGTTGTCCGCCGGAGAGGGTGGTGATTGACTGGTCAAGTAGGTCGCTGATCTGGCAGAAATTACTGGCTTCCTGGATGCGTGCTGGTATCTGAGTAGGCGCCACCTGACAGTTTTCGAGAGTGAATTCCAGCTCGTGACGTGGGGTATCCATGGCAAACTGCATGGCCGGATCCTGAAAGAGCATCCCCATCCGGAGTGGGTGACGATCGATAGTTGCCCGTCTGATCTGGCCAGCGGTTACCTGGCCACCATACTTTGGCAACAGCCCGGCGATCAGGCGAAGGAGGGTGGACTTCCCACAGCCGGATGGCCCCGTGATTAAGGCCACCTCTCCTGCCGTAACGGTCATGTCGAGCTTACTGATAATGGGATGCTGGTGTTCGAATTGAAAGCTGAGCTGCTCGATGCTGATGGCTTCCATGATAATTTACCTCCGAATAACGTGGGCGCGATCAAGCATGTTGATGATCAGCTTGTTTAACACCCCGGCAAAAAGGAAGATCGAGATGAAGCGGACGATGATCATCACTACTAGCATCTGACCAGCGAAGTGACTGTAACCGTTCCGGAACCAGTCCCAGGCAAAGGTGACAATCGTGGTCATAGCCGTTACCACGATGATGGTCAGCCAGTTATAGATCCGATATCCAGTTAAGGTGAAGCCCAGTTCGGTCCCGACCCCCTGGACGGCACCGGAGATCAGGTTAGCAGCACCCCATTGATCGCCGAGAAACATCTCGACGGTTGCCCCGAGAAACTCACCGAGAAATGAGGCTCCGGGAAGGCGGAACATGAAACCGGCAAGTGGACCGGCCATACACCAGATCCCCATGGTGATGTCGTTGGCCATGGGGCCATAACCCACCGGGGTCAGCAGGAGGGTGAGACCGTTATAAACGAACGCCGCGGCAAAGTAGATCACCCCGAAGATGATGCCGATGAGGGCGAGGAGGATGATGTCGCGCAAGTGAAAACCTTTCTTCATAATAGATACTCCTTAGCTAGATTGAATTAGGGCTAAACAAAAAAGCCCACAATGAAGGACATCGTGGGATACGTTTTTTATCAATGAAATTTTACCGAATCTTCCTCCGCTGGTGTTAGCCAGGTCAGGTTCAATGGGTATTATCTCAGCCGGATGGCACCCCAGACATCGTATTAATCCTATCACTTATGATACATAAATCACTCTTGAAGTTCAAATGATGGAAAGGACGTGCAGAAACTTGAGGGAACAGGTACAATGAAAATTGACTAAAATTAAAGGTTGGAGAAAATGACTGAATTAACTTCGAGTATCCTATTGATTGTTATCGGTATTCTAGCAGGAATCACCAGTGCAGCTGCTGGTCTAGCCTCATTGGTTTCGTATCCGTCACTTTTGGCGATGGGAATTTCCCCTGTGATGGCTAACGTTACCAGTAGTTTTTCTACGGTGGCCAGTGGATATAGTTCAGTAGTGTCCTCGGCCCGGGAACTCCGTAATAACCGCAAGCAGATGTGGATTATGATTCCCGTAGTCCTGTCCGGGGCAATTATCGGTGCCCTCCTCCTCTTTGCCCTTCCCGGAAAGTGGTTCCAAGAGTTGGTACCAGTCTGCATTGGCCTGGCTGGGATTGTTCTGATGGTACCGCATAAGCCACGGCAGGCTCAACCAGAGCTAATTCAGAATAGTCGCGCATTCGGGCGGTCGCGCCTACATCGCTTCCTGGCCTGGGTCGGCATCTTCATTGTGGGGATCTATTCCGGCTACTTTAACGCGGGAGCTGGAGTCATGATGCTGACACTGCTGACGGTGGTTAATCGTGGACAATCCTTTGCTGTCAACAATGCTCTGAAGAATGTTGCGATGACCGCGACAAACACGATTGCGGTGATCATTTTTGCTATTGAGACGGCCATTTATTGGCATTACGTCCTACCACTATTTATCGGCAACATCCTTGGAGGAATTCTGGGGCCGATTATTGTTCGGCACCTGCCGGGACGTCTGATGCAGATTATTGTTGGAATTGGGGCACTAGTCCTGGCGGTATCGCTAATTATTCGTAATATGATGTGAGGTTAAAATAATGCCAAGTCGTACCTTTAAGAATTTGAAGGATGAGAAAAAGCAGCGGATCACAACCGCCCTGCTGGATGAGTTTAGTCAGCATAACTTACCGGATGCTGAAGTGGCGCGGATCATCAAGCAGGCGGAAATCTCCCGTGGGGCCTTTTATAAGTACTTTACGGATCTTGCAGACGCTTATCTGTACCTATTTGCGGTGGTGATGACCAAGATTCATGCGCCGCTCACTGATCAGGCTAGTCAGCCGACTGCTGCGGACTATTACCAGATGGTCGCTGACTTTGTTGATCGGGTTCACCGCAGTCCCTACCGTGATTACATTCGCCGTCATTTTCTGACGAATGTGGGGGTCCTTCCGCTACGACAGACCGCTGCCCCACGCAATGATACTGAGTGGACGGTGATGACGCTTTGTCACGCCACCATCAATGAGTGCTTTCGCGATCCTGCTGGCCAGACAACCGCTCTGGCTAGGTTAAAACGAGTTCTTGAAAAAATTCTTAACTAAAAAAAGCAGCCAATGACCAAGATGATCATTGGCTGCTTGCTTTATTTTAAGACTAGTGTTCCTTGAACAGGTTAGTCAGGTGGTCCATGAAGACCTTCAGATAACGTTCCTTATCAACGTTGATGGCAACCTTAACGTTCGGGTTAGGATCGTTTAACTTGGAGTTATCACCGATGATCCGAGCGTAGTAAGGACCTTCCTCGTAGACACACTTAACAAAGAGACTCAGGGTAGTAACGAAGGATGGGTCAATCCCGACACCGACAGCCAGTGGGTCATGGATAGCACAACCATTCTTATCGATGTCCAGGTTGTAGTAGGCATCGATATAGAAGTCGGTGATGTCGGCGTAGGCCTTACCAGCCTTGGTACCCAAGTCACGCC
>CAMFOZ010000004.1 GCA_945971245.1 uncultured Lactobacillus sp. | reverse complement strand
GCCGCATAAACTATTTTTCTATTTAAACTGTATACTTGACAGGCACTAGTGCCCACATTCGCCATGAACTATTTTTTATTAATTCGGTTAGTCCAAGCCAATCCGCTTGTAAATATCGTCGACGTGACGGAGGTGCCAGTGGTAATCAAAGGCATCATCAAGGTCTTGCTTGGTCAGCTGCTTTTGGATCGTTGGGTCCGCCTCCAGGAGTGGCCGGAATGGGATCTGTTCAGCCCAGCACTTGGCGGTGTATGGCTGGATCAGGTCGTAGGCAGACTCCCGGGACATCCCGGAGTTAACTAGCTTGAGCAAAACCCGGCCGGAGTAGATCAGGCCCAGGGTCTTGTCCATGTTCTTCTTCATCGTCTCTGGGAAGACGTCGAGGTTCTTCAGGATCCGACCAAAGCGCCGCAGCATGTAGTCGATCAGTGAGGTAGCGTCAGGCAGGATCATTCGTTCGGCACTGGAATGGGAGATGTCCCGTTCATGCCAGAGGGAAACGTCCTCGTAGGCTGGCGTCATGTAACCCCGCAGAACCCGGGCACAGCCGCAGATGTTCTCTGAGCCGATCGGGTTCCGCTTGTGTGGCATGGCGGAAGAGCCCTTTTGCCCCTTGGCGAAGTGTTCCTCGACCTCGTGGATTTCGGTCCGTTGGAGGGAACGAATCTCGGTGGCCATCTCTTCCATGCTGGTCCCGATCAGGGCAATCGTGGCGATGTATTCGGCGTGCAGGTCACGCGGCAGGACCTGGGTTGAGATCTCCTGGGCCCGCAGACCGAGCTTGTCGCAAACGTACTTTTCAACGAAAGGATCGATTTCCGCGAAGGTACCGACCGCACCGGAGATCTTCCCGGCTTCAACCCCGCGGGCGGCGTGTTCAAATCGTTCCTTGTTCCGCTTCATCTCGGAGTACCAGCGAGCCGCCTTCAGCCCAAAGGTCGTTGGTTCCGCGTGCACCCCGTGGGTCCGACCCATGCAGACGGTGTACTTGTACTTTTCGGCCATCTCCTTCAGCACATCCATGAAGTTATCGATGTCCTGGCGGATGATATCGTTCGCCTTTTTCAAGCGCAGTCCTTGAGCAGTATCAACCACGTCGGTACTGGTCATGCCGTAGTGAACCCACTTCCGCTCAGGGCCGAGGGACTTGGAGACATCCCGGGTAAAGGCAATCACATCGTGGTGGGTAACGGCCTCAATCTCGGCAATCCCCTCCACACTGAACTTAGCGTTTTTCTTGATCTTCTCAACGTCAGCCGCCGGAATGTGGCCCAGCTTGCTCCAGGCTTCGTCGGCCGCAATTTCGACTTCCAGCCAGCACTGGTACTGAGTTTCCAGGCTCCAAATCTTCTTTATCTCCGGACTTGTGTAACGATCAATCATCAGTTAAAAATCCTCTCTATTCTTATTCTCCATCATTATCGCACAGGTTACCATTCGGCGTAAAGGCGAACTTTATTCCTGCCAGATCCCAGTATTGTCAATTTCTTCCAGAGTGGCGTCGATATCATCAGTCAGGATGGTAACGTGTCCCATTTTACGGTTGTGACGAACCTCTGCCTTCCCGTAGTCGTGGAAATGCCAGTTAGGTTTCTTGGCGATCTGCCGGCGGACACCGGCGACGTGCTGACCGAGAACGTTGACCATCACGACCGGCTGGAGGAGCTTAATCTGTGGCAATGGCCAGTTACAGATTGCCCGGTTATGAATCGCAAACTGGGAGAAGTTGCAGGCCTCGATCGAGTAGTGGCCTGAGTTATGCGGCCGCGGTGCTAATTCGTTGATGTAGATCTGCCCATCCGCGGTAACAAACATCTCGACCCCGAGGATTCCACGCAGGTCTATGGCATGGGCAATCTTAATTGCCATCTGCTGAGCCTTCTTCTGCAGTTCCGGACTGATCCGGGCCGGCACGATGCTGAGGTGGAGGATCTCGTTATGGTGAATATTCTCAGAAACCGGGAAGACCGTCACCTCGCCATTTTCGTTGCGGGCCACCATTACGGAGCACTCGAGCTTAAACGGGACCCAGCCCTCAAGGATCGCGTCCTTCGTCGAGAGGATCCCCGCACACTTCGCCAGGTCGGCATCACTGTGCAGGACCTCCTGGCCATGACCGTCATAGCCACCCTCGCAGGTCTTAAGGACACTCGGGTAGCCAATCTTAGCGACAGCCTTCTTCAAGTCAGCCGCATCCTTGACCGCCATGAAGGGGGCCGTCTGCAGACCGGCATTACGGAGGAAGGTCTTCTCGCGGATCCGGTTCTTAGTTGTATAGAGAAGGTGCGTCCCCTGGGGAACATAGACCTTGTCTGCCACGTCTTCCAAGGCATTGAGATCGACGTTTTCAAACTCATACGTCAGGACATCCGCGCGCCGGGCTAATTCGGTGATTGCCTTGACGTCGGCGTAGGGAGCAATAATCTGGTCGTCAGCCACCTGACCGGCTGGACAAGCAGGAGTCGGGTCAAGGACAATGACCTTCATTCCGGTCTGCTTAGCATCGAGGGCCATCATCTGGCCGAGCTGGCCACCGCCGATAATGCCAATCGTTTGGCCCTGTTGAATCATCTTAGTCAAGGTGCGCCCCGCTTTCTGCCGCCTGGTCGTGCATCTGCTTCCGGTAGGCAACGATCTGGTCCTGGATCTGCTGGTCGGTGATCCCGAGAATTTGCAAAGCTAGCAATGCCGCGTTCTTAGCGCCTGCAACGCCGATGGCAGTCGTAGCGACCGGGATTCCGGCTGGCATCTGAACAATCGACAAAAGGGAGTCCATACCACCAAGAGCTCGGGTCTGCCCCGGAATCCCGATAATCGGCAGGGGGGTATTGGCGGCAATCATCCCCGGCAGGTGGGCAGCTCCACCGGCACAGGCAATGATTACCTTGGTGCCATTGGCCACGGCCCCCTTCGCAAAGGCGAACATTTCGTCCGGCATCCGGTGAGCGGAAATGACGTTCTTATTATAATCAACACCAAATTGATCGAGGATCTGACAGGCCTCCTTAACGGTTGGCCAGTCGGACTTACTACCCATTACCACACTAATCTGACTCATCTTTGATTCCTCCTTAAATCTGCTTTAAAGATAACAAAGCCGGCATTCAACTTCAATAGATTTATCGAACTTTTTTAGTATTTAATTATATATTGTTCGTATTAATTGCAAGCAAAATAAAAAGGAGCGGTCTTTTGCTCCTCTTTTAAGTTAAATCTAGAACAATCCGGTGATCTTACCGTCTGCATCAATCGTCATGTTAACGGCAGCTGGGACCTTTGACAGGCCCGGCATGGTCATCATGTTACCGGACAGGGCTACAATGAAGCCAGCACCGAGCTTCGGGACAAATTCCCGAATGTGGAAGGTAAAGTCTTCTGGGGCCCCTAGCAGATTCTTATCATCGGTAAAGGAATACTGGGTCTTGGCGATGCAGACCGGCAGCTTGTCCCAGCCCAGTTCACTAAACTGCTTGAGTTGGCGTTGGGCCTTCCGACTGAATTCCACCTTCTTGGCACCATAGATCTTAGTGGCGATGGTCGTAACCTTCTCCTCTGGTGTGGCGTCGAGGCTGTAAAGCTCGTGGAAGTCGCTGTCCTGTTCAGTCAGCCGGACAACCTCCTTGGCCAGGTCTTGGGTACCGGCGCCACCCTTAGCCCAGGCGTCGGCCGTAACCACGTTAACCCCGAGTTGCCGGCAGTTGTCTTCGATCATCTTGATTTCGGCAGCCGTGTCACTTACAAAGTGATTGATGGCGACAACCAATGGCACCCCATACCGCTGCATGTTCTTGATGTGGCGGTTCAGGTTGGCTAATCCCGCCTTTAATTCTGGCAGGTGTTCTTCCTTCAGGTCAGCCAGCTTGGCGCCCCCGTTGTATTCAAGCGCCCGGACCGTAGCAACGATTACCACGGCGTCAGGATTCTTACCCAAGACCCGTTCCTTGATGTCCATAAACTTCTCAGCCCCCAGGTCGGCACCGAAGCCGGCTTCAGTGACGGTGTAATCGGCCAGTTGCAGAGCGGTCTTAGTAGCCAGGACACTGTTGCAACCGTGGGCGATGTTGGCAAATGGGCCACCGTGAATGATTGTTGGGGTGTGGTCCAGGGTCTGGACGAGGTTCGGTTTGATGGCATCCTTGAGCAGGATGGTAATGGCGTCGGCAAAGTGGAGTTGAGCCACCGTGACCGGCTGCTTGTCGTAGGTATAGCCGACCACGATCCGGCCCACCCGCTTCTTCAGGTCCATCAGGTCAGTGGACAGGCACAGGATAGCCATCAGTTCTGAGGCCGCCGTGATGTCAAAGCCGGTCTGGCGTGGGACTCCCTGCATGATGCCGCCCAAGCCCGTAACGACATTCCGCAGGGCCCGGTCGTTAACGTCCTCGACCCGCTTCCAAATGATCCGACGAGGGTCAAGTCCCAGTTCGTTCCCCCGCATGATGTAGTTATCCACCAGGGCCGCCAGGGTGTTATTGGCGCTGGTCAGGGCATGGAGGTCACCGGTGAAGTGGAGGTTAATGTCTTCCATTGGAACTACTTGGCTGTAACCACCACCAGTGGCACCCCCCTTGATCCCAAAGACGGGGCCCATCGATGGTTCCCGCATTGCGATGATGGTCTGATGGCCCAGCTGGTTCATGGCGTCACCGAGTCCCACCAGGACCGTTGACTTCCCTTCACCGGCTGGGGTCGGGTTGATTGACGTTACCAGGACCAGCTTGTGCTTCTTATCTGGGTGGGCCTTGACCGGCAGCGTGATCTTCGCCTTGTACTTGCCGTACTGTTCGATGTCATCCTCACCCAGGCCAATCTGGGCAGCAATTTCCTTGATCGGTTTCATTTCCGCGCGATCGGCAATTTCAATATCAGTCATCATCGTTGGCTTCCTCCTTGAAATACGAACAAAAATTGTAAAATACTATTTAATATAAGGATATATCATTAAGATACTGTAATCTCAGTGATAAGTAAAGGGTAATTTCCGAATTTTATTTTTCACCGCCAGAATTGGCAGCAGTGCGCCGCCGTAGTTGCGGCCCCTGGTGAATTGACTTTACCCCTAGGATATCTAATAGGAAGGTAAAGATCGGGACTCCGACAATCAGACCCCAAGTCCCCCAGAAATGCTCACCGACCAGGAGGACGATGAAGGTATAGAAGATCGGCAGGTCGGTCTGGCTCGACATGAACTTCGGGTTGAGGACATAGGCTTCCAGGGCGTGAATAACGATCACCATGATGATAATGTAGATGACGTCACGAATCCCACCGACCGAGTAGGCCACCAGGCTGAGGGGGATTGTCGAGATAATTACCCCGGCTACCGGAACCAGGCTGAAGACAAAGACGACCAGGGCCAGGGCCAGGATCTGCGGCATCTTCATGAACAGCAGGCAGACCGTAGTAATGGCGGTGTTACAGATGGCGATGAAGAATTGGGCTTCCAAGACCACCCCGAAGGTATTCACGAACTTCTTACCGAAATAGGCCAGATCCTGGAAGAACCAGCCAAAGGTGCTGTTCAAGAAGAGCTTCGAAAAGGTGGCCGTCTCCTGCAGATCCAGGGCAAAGAAGAAGCTCAGGATAAAGGACAGGAAGAAGGTCACCGTGATGGCCCCGATACTGGTCAGCGCACTGATGGCAAAGCTGACCCCGTGCCGCACCTGCGCCATAATTGTCGACCAGCTGACGTACTGGTTAATGTAGTGGTAGAGGTTCGTCGCGTCCCGGCTACTGTAGAATTTAAGCACCGAGTTGACCAGCTTGACCACCTGATGCACCAGCACGGGCAGATACCTGGTTATCCCAAAGTACAGGAGCATCAGGAGGACCAGATAAGTCAGGATCACCAGCAGTTTGGTCGAGAAGTGCGGTAGCCATCGCTGAACAAAGTGGACCCAGCTCACCACGATGAAGGTCAAAATAAAGGTGAACAAGATCATGTTCATCATCGACCGCATCATCCACAGCGCAAACACGATTAACAATAGGACCACAAAGCGGCGTAGCTCCACATTCTTGATGAAGCGATGCCAGGCATCAGTCACATTAATCATCACCCTTCAAAAATCTAATAAACTTATTCAATTTTAATCCTAAAGGGGTAATTTCAGCAACGTTTTGGTCTGGTTGTTCCATTTAGTTACGACCCTAAAAGTTGAGTGTTATAATAGTGACATTATTTGAGAAAGAAGGATGCTTTAATGTTAGAAAAGACGTTCTACAAGTCACTGTTAAGCCACTCGTTCAACATCCCGGTCAAGATCATCTTCTGGGATGGCTCGAGCGTTGTTTACGGTGACGGCGAACCCGAGGTTACCATCACGTTCAAGGAGAAGATCCCGATTCGTGACATTACGAAGAACGCCTCAATCGCACTTGGGGAAGCCTACATGGATGGTAAGATCGAAATCCAGGGTAGCATCCAAAAATTGATTGAATCCGCCTATGAGAGTGCCGGTAGTTTCATGCGTAACTCCAAGTTCCGTAAGTTTCTGCCGAAGCAAGGTCACTCCGAAAAGGAAAGTGAAACCGATGTGCAGAGCCACTACGATGTCGGGAACGACTTCTACAAGCTCTGGCTCGACGACACGATGACCTACTCCTGTGCCTACTTCACTGGTGACAACCATGACGATCTGACCAAGGCTCAGGAAGATAAGGTTCAACACATCCTAAAGAAGCTCAATCCAAAGCCAGGCAAGACCTTCCTGGACATTGGTTGTGGCTGGGGAACCTTGATGTTGACGGCGGCCAAGGAATACGGCTTGAAGGTCACTGGGGTTACCCTGAGTGAGGAACAATACCGCTTCGTCCAAGAACAGATCAAGAAGGATGGTCTGGAAGACGTTGCCGAAGTTAAGCTGGTCGACTACCGGGAACTCGGTGACCAAAAGTGGGACTACATCACCTCTGTGGGGATGTTCGAACACGTCGGCAAGGAAAACCTCGGCCTCTACTTCAAGGATATCCAACGCTACCTCACCGATGACGGGGTAGCACTGATCCACGGAATCACCCGGCAACAGGGCGGGGCCTACAACGGCTGGATCAACAAGTACATCTTCCCTGGCGGCTACGTTCCCGGCCTGGTTGAAATGGTTCAACACATCGAAGAGAACCACATGCAGATTGCCGATATCGAAATACTGCGTCGTCACTACCAGCGGACCCTGGAAATCTGGGACGCGAACTTCAACGCTCACCGCGCTCAGATCCAGGACATGATGGGTGAACGCTTCACCCGGATGTGGGACCTCTACCTGCAGGCCTGTGCCGCTTCATTCGAGTCCGGTAACATCGACGTAATTCAATACCTGATCACTAAGGGTGCTTCTGGCAAGAACCTGCCGATGACTCGGGACTACATGACTAAGTAATAGACTAAATAACCCGTGCCAACCTCTGTTGAGGCCTGGCACGGGTTTTCTTTTTGATGTAAAACGCGCCAGCATAGTCTAATCAAGCTGTGCTGGTGCGTTTACTTGTATATGGAAATCTATCAATTGAATGTGACGATTAGCCAACTGCATTAAGGCTGTGTTCCTTGCTCCACTTCATGGGGTCTTCACGCCATTGCTGAAGAGACTTCAGGTGGTCAGCGCTGATCTGGTCGGTAGTCTGAGCTTCCTTAATCAAAGTTGTGTAGTCGGTAACGGCATAGTACTTCAGGTCGTCGGCTAAGAAGTTCTGTTCGGCCGCCTGGAGTTGGTAGGTGAAGACAGCGACCATGCCGATGACCTGGGCACCGGTATTGTTGATCGCCCGGACTGCATTGAGGACACTACCACCAGTGGAGATCAGGTCATCGATCACAACGACCTTTTGACCGGGTTTGAGCACCCCTTCGACCTGGTGCCCCTGGCCGTGGTCCTTCGGCTTAGACCGTACGTATACCAGTGGCAGGCCCATCTCCTGGGCAACCCAAGCAGCATGGGGAATCCCCGCCGTCGCGGTCCCGGCGATAACGTCCACATCCGCAAAATGGAGGTTGATCTGTTCTTCCATCCCGTTATAGATAGCTTGGCGCACATCCGGGTAGGAGATCGTCAGGCGGTTATCCGTGTAGATTGGGGACTTCAGACCGCTTGCCCATGTGTAGGGTTTGTCAGGGCTCAGGGTAACCGCGTGAATATCTAATAATGCCTTAGCAACTCTTTGTGAATAAGTCATAATTATTTTTCCTCCTCATTTGCTAAAAATGCTTGTTGAATCTGCTGGTATGCTGCGACTGGGTCGGCACTCTGGGTGATTGGCCGCCCCACGACAATGCCATTGCTACCAAGTTCTCGGGCCTGAGCTGGGGTCACCACCCGCTTCTGGTCATCGTGGACCGCCAGCGATGGCCGAATGCCAGGCGTGATACACAGAAAGTCCGGCCGGGTCACCTGGCGAATTGCCGGAAGTTCATGGGCCGAGCAGATCACCCCAGCCAGACCGACACTTTCCGCCAGCTGGGCATAGTTCTGGACCGACTCGATCAGGGAAAGGTCAACATGCTGTTGATCATGCAGAATTTCATCATCAATCGAGGTCAGCTGGGTGATTGCCAGGAGCTTAGCAGGCCGGACCCCCGCCTGAACAGCGCCCTCTTCTAGGCCAGCCAGACCCGCCGTCAGCATCTCGGTCCCACCTGCCGCGTGGATGGTGGTGAAGTCGATGCCGAGCCGGCCGATGGCGGCCATGGCCCGGTGGACCGTGTTGGGGATGTCATAGAGCTTTAAGTCAAGGAAGATCTTGAAGCCGCGTTTCTGGGCTTCCCGAACGATCTCCTGACCCAGCCCGTAGTACATTTCCATCCCGATTTTAACAATCGGCTTCGGCGTCACATCGAGCTCGTCAAACAGCTTGACCGCTTCTTCCTTTGTAGCCACGTCAATTGCGACCATTGGTACATAGCGTTTCAAAACTTTACCTCCCATAGGTCCGTTAACTTCTCAATCTCATACTTATCCATCGTCATCGGCAGTTCCGCCACAATCTTCGGCAGGGCTAGTGGATCATGAAAACTGGCGGCCCCGACCTCAACCGCGTTGGCACCAGCCATCATGAATTCCAGGACATCCTCAGCACTCTCGATTCCGCCCACACCGATAATTGGAATCTTGGAAATGCTCCGGACCTGGTGGATCATCCGCAGGGCCATGGGCTTCAGGGCCGGGCCAGACAGACCGCCCGTCACGTTGGCCAGAACCGGCCGTCGGGTCTTCAGGTTGATGCTCAATCCGGTCAGGGTGTTGATCATCACCAGCCCATTGGCCCCGCCCTGTTCGGCTGCCTGGGCCAGGGGCACAATGTTGGTGACGTTGGGAGTCAGTTTGACATAGACCGGCACCCCGTGGGCCGCGGCAACGACCTGCTTAACCAGCTGTTCCAACGTCTCTGGATCGGTGCCCATCGCCAGGCCGCCGTGCTTGACGTTTGGACAGGAGACGTTCAATTCCAGGGCGTTAACCCCGCCACCGGTCGTCAGCTTATCAGTTACTTCCACGTACTCGTCGTTGGAGAAACCGGCCACACTGGCGATCACAGGTAGCTTGGGGTAGTTGACCTGCAGCCACGGGATCTTCTCATCCACGACCCGTTGGACACCGACGTTCTGTAGACCGTTGGCGTTTAACCAACCGGCACTCGTATGGCAGACCCGGGGCCGCGGGTTACCCGAACGCGGGTGCAGGGTGGTCGACTTCATCACCAACGACCCCAATCGGTTGAGATCATAGTTACTGGCGATTTCTCGACCATACCCACAGGTACCACTAGCGGCGATCACGGGGTTCTTCAGGGACAAGCCCGGCAGTTCGACTACCAACCGTTGTTCATCGTTCATTCTGCATCCTCCCGATCGTAAACCAACTTGCCATCAACGAATGTTTTTACGGTTGCTCCATAGACCTGGTCATCAACAAACGGGGTGTTGTGCCCCTTTGAGAAGAACTGGTCTTCCTTGATCGTGGTCTGGTGATCAATGTCGAAGACCGCGATATCTGCAGGATCTCCAACCTGGAGCTGACCAGCGTTAGTCAGCTTGAACACCCGGCACGGAGCCCCGCTCAGCCAGTCGATTAACTGGCCCAGAGTGAAGATCCCGTTCTTAACGTAGCGGGTGTAGAGCAGGGCAAAGGCGGTTTCACTACCGACAATCCCGTTCGGTGAGGCCAGGAAGCCCTGGTGCTTCTCGACATCCGTGTGCGGAGCGTGGTCAGTTGCAATGCAATCGATGGTTCCATCAAGCAGACCGGCCAGGCAGGCTTCTTGATCTTCCCGACTCCGCAGCGGTGGGTTCATTTTGTACTCCGCGTCATCATCCGGAATATCTGCATCGGCTAGCAGGAGGTGGTGGGGGGTAACCTCACAGGTGACGTTGATCCCCAACCGCTTGGCGTGCCGGACCAGTTCAATGCTTTCCTTGGTTGAAACGTGGCAGACATGGTAATGGGCACCGGTGGCCTGGGCGATCACGATGTTTCTGGCAATCTGGGCCGTCTCGCTGATCTTTGGCATCCCCGGCAGCCCCATCTTCTTGGCAACCGGACCGTCGTTGATCACCCCACCGTTAGCCAGCTGGTTATCCTGGGCGTGGTCACACAGTGGTAGGTCATACTTGGCGAGTTGTTGCATAGCCCGGTAGACGACGCCAGCATCTTGAATACCGGCCCCGTCATCGCTGAAAAGGCGGGCCCCCGCTGCGTACTGGGCAGTAACGTCGACCGGTTCTTTCCCCGCCCGGTTCTTGGTGACGGGTGAGTACTGGATGATCTTGATTACGCCGTCCTTGGCGTTACGGGCTTCCTGGGCACGGAAGCGTTCGGGCGTGTCACAGGTGGGCTTTAGGTTCGCCATTGCAGCGATCGTGGTGAAGCCACCGTGGGCCGCGGCCCGACTCCCGGTCGCAATTGTTTCCTTGTTGGTGTAACCTGGCTCGCGGAGGTGAACATGGATGTCGACCAGGCCCGGGGTGATCAGGTTATTATTCAGGTCAATCACCTGGGCGTCAGTACTGGCATTAAGGTCGGTCCCAATTGCGATGATCTTGCCGTCCTCAATCAGAACGTCACTGGTAACTAGTTGCTCGCCGACCAGACGCCGGCCATTCTTCAGGAGGGTTTGACTCATAGTGTCGCCCCCGTCTTACATAATACCCTTGTAGCGCAGGATCCGACTCAAGATGGCCATCCGCGTGAAGACCCCGTTTTGCATCTGACGGAAGATCCGGGAATTCGGGGCCTCAACCAGGTCACTGTCGATTTCGACGCCCCGGTTAACCGGTGCCGGGTGCATGATGATGGCACCCTTCTTCATCTTGTTGTAACGTTCCTTGGTCAGGCCGTATTGCTGGTGGTACTTCTCAGCATCGAATGCGCCGTTTTCTGCACCGGACAGCCGTTCGTTCTGGACCCGTAGCAGGTTGACCACGTCCATCTTAGGAAGCAGTTCGTCAAAGTCGCCGAAAGTCCCGTATTGGGCCAGTTCGTCGTCGTACCATTCCTGAGGGCCGGCAAAGTAGACCTCGGCCCCCAGCCGGTTGAGCATCATGGCGTTGGAGTGGGCCACCCGGGAGTGGGACAGGTCACCGATGATCAGTACCTTGAGGCCCTTGAAGTTACCGAATTCCTCGTGGATCGTCATCATGTCGAGCAGGCATTGGGATGGGTGCTGGCCACTGCCGTCACCACCGTTGGCAATCCCGATCTTGAGGCCCGGGTGCTTGATCAGTTCTTTGTAGTATTCGTTTTCGGGGTGACGGATGACGGCGATATCAACCCCAATTGATTCCATCGTCTTAACGGTATCATAGAGGCTTTCACCCTTCTTGACGGAACTGGTGCCCGCTTCAAACTGCATTACGTGCATCCCTAATTTCATCTCGGCCATCTGGAAGCTGGTCTTGGTCCGGGTTGAATTTTCGAAGAAGAGGTTAGCGGCGTAGGCTGGCCGGGTTAGTTCCGCCTTCTTGCCGTGCTTGTATTCCTCGGCCTCGTTGATCAGGTCCAGGGCATCCTCAGCATCCATGTCGGCAACAGTGACAACGTTTGGTTGAATTCGTTCAGTACTAATCATCAAATAGATCTCCTTTTTCTTTGCATAAGTAACAAAAGCAGCGTCAACCGATCCAGTCCCCTGGTTTGCGGTCACGCTGCTTTTCGTGTGTTTTTTGCTTATGTTAGATAGGCTGAAAACACTGCACCGATTCTGCTCTCACGGGAGACAATTAAATGGCTCAGTTCTTTCAAAAATACCTATTTGATTAAGTGGGCGAAACTTCCTTCCGACACCCTGAGTTGGCCCGGGAAATTCTGCATAAAAACGGCCTCCTCAGTGGTGCACTAAGAAGGCCGAGATATTCTAACGCTCAATTAAATCCTTCCTAGCCTCGCTGGACTAAGTTAAAGGTATTTCGATTGCCCATAATACTAGACGCTTTCAGTGGGGTTGTCAACACTCTTTATTAAATTTCTCATATCACGCGCCCGGTATGGTATGATCTTAACTAGTATTTATTTTGATAAGGAGGCCCATCATGACTAAATCGGCACGCAACAAGACGATCGACTTTCCGCTGGCGGATGCTCCAGCCGGCGTCCTCGAACGGATCCGCCATGAGGGTGACCAGCTTAGCACGCTATCATCGGTCATTGACCAGACCATCAACGGGGACGCGTTTCGGATTCTCAAGCAACTCCCGGATCAAGTTGCTGATCTGGCAATTGTCGACCCGCCATACAACCTCGATAAAAAGTATGATGGTCTCAACTTCAAGAAGATGAGCGACCAGGACTATCAGGCCTATACCCAGCGTTGGATTGATGCCCTGACCGCTAAGTTAAAGCCACACGCCAGTCTCTATGTCTTCGCCGATTGGCAGACCAGTATCGCCCTCGCCCCGGTCCTAGCCAGTAACTTCACTATCAAGAACCGGATTACCTGGCAACGTGAGAAAGGCCGGGGGGCCAAGACTAACTGGAAAAACGGCATGGAGGATATCTGGTTCCTTGTTCGTGACCAGTCCAATTACACCTTCAACGTTGATCAGGTTAAGCAGCGGCGGCAGGTCATCGCCCCCTACCGTGTCGCTGGTAAGGCCCGGGATTGGCAGGAGACAGCGGCCGGGCGTTTCCGCGACACCATGCCCTCTAACTTCTGGGATGACATCTCCATCCCCTACTGGTCGATGCCCGAAAATACCGGACACCCGACCCAGAAGCCAGAAAAGCTGTTAGCCAAGGTCATCCTGGCCAGCACCAACCCCGGCGACCTGATTCTCGACCCCTTCGCCGGCGCCGGCTCCAGCCTGGTTACCGCCAAGAAGCTTAATCGCCACTTCATCGGGATTGAGCAGAGCCTTCTCTACACCGCCTGGGGGGAATACCGCCTTCAACAGACCAAGGCGGGCGACGATATTCAGGGCTACACAGACGGGGTCTTCTGGGAACGCAACACCCGCGCTGTCCAGCAAGCCCATCGTCGTAACCATAGCAATAATCCCGCAGATTAAAAAAGCACCCTGCCCTCAACTAAATGAGGTAGGGTGCTTTTGAATTATATTACCATACTCAGCAGCCAAACTGCGACCAGCCCGCTGATGACTGAGATCGACATCGAGCGGGTAAAGTAGGCAATGACCATCACGATGACGGCCGCCACAATCTGATCAACGTGGCCAAACGGAACGAAGTGGTAGCCCGCCGTTGTCACAAAGACGTTCTTCACGATCAGTGCGGTGAAAAGGCTGACGGGGACATACTTCATCCATTCGTTAAACCACTCGGGAATCTTCCGGGTGGAGAAGAACAGAATTGGGAAATAACGTGGAATAAATGCCGCAAATGCCGCAAAAATAATGACAATGATATGATACAAGGTCTTGTTGTTACCAGTATCGGAAATTAATAAAGGTAAATTACTAAATAGTTGTTCCATACCTAGTCTCCACTAATCATCGTGTTCGGACGGGACCTTTTCCTGACGATCCTCATCCAGTTGCTGCTTAACTTTCTTCATTTCACGCCGTTCCTGCTGGTCCTCCACCGTAATCCGGGTAGCGATTGGCCGGAAGATCTTGGTCAAGAACCAGTTATTATCAGGATCCTTACTGTGCTTACGAACCGTGTTTTCAATCAGGAAACCGGTGAAGGAGGCAATCAAGGTTGCAATCACAATCCCCAACGTACTCCTGGTAAGCACCAGGAAGAATACGGCCAGCACTGCCGAAAACAGGCAGATCAACAGGGTCAGGTGGTTCCGAACCTGCATTACGACCATGTACAAGAACAGGGCCGTCAAAGCGAAGTCCACCACTTCCAGGTTAATTGAGATCGTACTAACGATTAAGCCCCCGACCATGTTGGCCACGGACCAAGAAATTAGGGAGTAGTGCTCCACTAACAACCCGTCCTTCGGGGTCCACTTCTTATCAGTTGCAAACTTAAGGTAGTTCACCGCATAGTTTTCATCATTCATCGATACGGCAAAGAGCCAGATGAAGTGCTGTGATTCATTTTTGATGTATTTAGAAAGGCTCGATCCCAGGAGTGCATAACGCAGCTCCAAGAAGAATAGGGTCACGAAAATTGACGTTAACGGTGCGTGAATCGTCAATAACGAAGCCAGAATAAACTGAGCACCGCCAGAGAAAACCACGATCGACACCACAAGGGTCATTATAAAGTTAAAGCCCGCTGCGTGTAATAAAATTCCACAAGCTAATCCGATTGGAATATAGCTAAGGCAGAGCGGCATGGCAATGCCCAAGACTTCTAGCCATCGTGCTTTTTCTGGATTTATTTGCGCTTTAGCCACAGAATTTCCTCCAATTATCGTCATCTATTAATAAAATTGAGGCGACACAATGCTCTTTCAGTTTAACACACTCCATTTTTAATGAATACAGTGAAATAAAAAGAATGAAGAATTTACGGTGAAATTCTTCATTCTTTTTAAATTATTTATTCAGTTTCTCCTGCTTAAGGGGCAGGGTAACAATGAAGGCCGTCTCGTTCTCGTCAGAGGTCACCGTAACCTGACCATGGTGTAGGTCCACGATGCTCTTAACAATCGCCAGTCCCAGTCCGGTCCCCCCGGTTGCCCGGGACCGCGATGCCTCAGCCCGGTAGAAACGTTCGAAGAGGTGGCTCTGGGCTTCCTTAGGAATTGGCGTCCCGTCGTTGGCAACTTTGACAACCACGTTAGCCTGCTCCTGGTGCGCCGTGATGCGAATATAGCTAGCCCCGTTACCGTACTTGAAGGCGTTGGCAACCAGGTTGTTAAAGACCCGACCCAGCTTCTCCGGGTCCGCCTCAATCATCAAGGGATTAGGAACCACTTTGGAGCTGATCTCAATCCCCCGCCGTTCCGCCTCCAGGGCAAAGCTAGCCGTCAGCTGTTCCAGCAGTTGGTCAAGATCCACCCGCATGATGTTGACGGGGGCCCCGTGCTGCTGGACCTTGGTGTATTCAAAGAGGTCGTCCACCAGGTTCTTCATCTGCTTGGCCTTTTCGTAGGCAATATGGGTGTACTTGAGGATGTCCTCCTCATTTTGGTACTGCTTATCCTCGATCAATCCCAGGTAACCAATGATGCTGGTCAGTGGGGTCCGCAGGTCATGGCTGACGTTAGTGATCAGCTCATCCTTGGACTTCTCAATCTTACGTTCATCATCCATCGATTGAACTGCACTATCAACCAACGCATTGACACTGGTGATCACATGCTGCTCGTTTCCCTTGAGCCGGAAGGGAATCCGGTGGTCAAGGTGGCCCTGGGCAATGTAATGGAGCTCACCGATAATGTGGTTCATCAAGTAAAGGTGATAACGCCGGCGCAATCGCCACCAGACAACCCAAACATCAATCAACAGCAGAAAGATGATCAGGATCCGCTGATAGCTCCAGATCTGGGCCTGCATCGGACCGATCCGCAACGACTGTTTGATCATGAAAATCCCGTTGTTAACCCCGGGATTAGACTGGATGACATCCTGAATGATGGTCAGGATGGCCATGTTCAAGAGGATCAGCAGGACAACTGTGATGACCCCCTCAAATATCAGTGAACTTTTTTCACGTCCCGTTAGCTTCACGCTTGAACCCCCTCAGTTACTAGTGGTTCTCAATCTTGTAGCCAACGCCCCAGACCGTCTGAATCACCTTTTCACCATTTGTGGCTTCTTCGATCTTATCCCGCAGGTGGCTAACGTGGACCATCACCGTCTTGGCAGAAACCACGCTTTCCTGTTGCCAAACCCGCTCGAAGATGTCATCCGCGGAGAAGACCCGGTTCGGGTGACTGGCCAGGAGGTACAAGATCCCGAATTCCAGGGCCGTCAGTTGAATCGTGTCGCCCTTGATCGTCTTAACCTCGTGCGAATCTTTGTTGATGATCAGCGGACCCACATTGAGGATGTCTGGCTGGTCATTGGTGACCTCACCCTGGCTCCGGCGCAGCAGTGACTTAACCCGGGCCATTACTTCCAACGGGTTGAACGGCTTAGTTACATAGTCATCCGCCCCGCTGATCAGGCCCTGAATCTTATCCATGTCGGTCGTCTTAGCAGACAGTACCAGGATTGGAATATCGGAGTCCTTGCGTACCTGCTTGATGACTTCCATCCCATCCATTTCGGGCATCATCAGGTCCAGGATTACCAGGCCAATATCTGGATTGGTGTTCAGCTTGGTCAGGGCTTCCTTACCGTTGTAAGCCGCTACCGGCTCATACCCTTCATTACGGATATAAATTTCCAGTAATTGAACAATTTCTTTATCATCATCGACAACTAAAATTTTCATTATGCGGCCACTCCTTTTTCAAGCTGTCTTTACATACTTATTAATTATAACTAATTTACTTCGATTAGACCGACTATCGATTCCGACCTTAAGGAAATCTTAGCGGCTGACGCTGACCGCAACCGTCTTGGTCTGTTCACCATTCGTCAAGATCAAGTAGTAGTTGCCCTCCTTGGTAAAGGTATAATTGACCTTCCCCGCGGCTGGCTGACTAGGAAATGTCTGCAGGACATTGCCACTTCCGGCATCAATGATCTGCAATTGGTTCTTTGCCGGAACAGCAAAGTTATTTAGGACGGCATGGCTATTTTGGTCAAGTTTGAGGTCCTGATGTTCGGGAGCAGGCAGGTTATCCTGACTCTGTTCTCCTTGGCGATTAGGATTAGCTGCCTGTGGTTTAGCTTGTTGCTTGGGTTGGGAACTACTGGATGCCGAACGTGCTTTAGACGAAGCAGTTTTTGCAACCTGACTGGTGGCGGCCTCTGTCTTCATATTGACGACCCCCATCCCGGCAAACGCCAACACCGCAACCACCAGCAGGCACCAGTTTAATACCGGATGGTTCCAAGTCAGTGGACGAGTTCCCCCATGCAGGATGTGCCGTGCCTGACGAAACCACTGAATTAAAAACAGTAGCAGGCACACGATCGCTACGCACAGCAAAATCATCTGATAATTCATCGTTTTCCCTCCCCTCATCATCAATAGCAAATCTACCAATTTAGTTCTTTCTTTATTGTACCAGCTTCTGGGAGGCCAAACACAACAAAAAAGGGAGCGAGACAGAAGTCGTTTACGACTTCGTCTTCGAGCCCCCGCGAGCACAAATAGGCCTCAAACGTTCGGGTTTCCCGAATGCTTGAGGCCATTTGTGTACCGCGCTGTTGACTTTTGATCTACATAACAGACTTAAGTCACAGTCCCTGATAGAAAATCAACTTAATGATTATTTGTAGTTTGGTGCGGCCTTGGTAATTTGCACATCGTGAGGGTGCGATTCGCGCAGGCCGGCATTAGTGATCTGAACAAATTGGGCATTGTTGATCAATGTTGGGATGTCAGGGGCACCGACATAACCCATTCCGGAACGGAGGCCCCCGTCAATTTGGAAGACGATGTCGGAAACGTCACCCTTGTATTCAACCCGGGCTTCAATTCCTTCTGGAACCAACTTGTTGGCTTCGTTAACCCCGCCTTGGAAGTAACGGTCTGAGGAACCGTGGGCCTGAGCCATGGCACCAACAGAACCCATTCCCCGGTAAGCCTTGTACTTCTTACCTTGGTCTTCAAAGACTTCACCAGGAGCTTCGGTAGTCCCAGAAAGCATACTCCCAAGCATTACGGCGTTCCCACCGGCAGCCAGGGCCTTAACAACGTCACCGGAGTACTTAATACCACCATCAGCAATGATTGGCTTACCATATTCACGAGCAACTGTAGCAGCGTCATAGATCGCGGTAATCTGTGGAACACCAACACCGGCAACCACCCGGGTCGTGCAGATGGAGCCAGGGCCGATGCCGACCTTAACAACGTCAACACCGGAATCAAAGAGGGCCGCGGTGGCTTCACCAGTAGCCACGTTCCCAGCAATTAGGGTAACGTCTGGGAAGTGATCACGAATTTCCTTGATCTTACGCAGGACCCCAGCGGAGTGACCATGGGCGGTATCAATGACAATTGCGTCGGCCCCCGCCTTCAAGAGTGCTTCAGCCCGTTCAAAGGTATCACTGGTGACCCCAACCGCAGCAGCACAGAGCAGGCGGTTCTGGTCATCAACAGCAGCCTTAGTAGCACTGGCAGGAACCACCACGCTCTTGACGTTGGCAACTTCGCCGGCCTGCGCTTGGATCGACATGTTCTTGTGGACAACCCCAAGGCCACCTTGCAGGGCCATGGCAATCGCCATTGGCCCTTCCGTAACAGTATCCATTCCGGCACTAATCAACGGAATGTGGAGTTTCAGGTTATCAGCTAACTGAGTACTTAAATCAACTTCGTTTGGCAAAACATGGCTTTCTGCAGGAATCAACAAAACATCATCAAATGTTAAACCCTTTTTGGCAAACTTTGTGTCCCAATTTGACATCGATCAAACACGCTCCTTAGTTTTTGATTAGGTCAACTCTACTAGGAATTGGCGCTTAGGTCAATAGCAAAATGTTAAAATTATCGAGAAAACTCCAGGAGATCGTTCGCACTTTCCTGGTCAATCACCAGGGTATTGGCATATCCTGCCACCAACGCGCCGTGAATTGCCGGAACTTTAGCAACATTGGCTGCCACCAGGATACTATGCTTTTTCTTCTTTAATTCATCAAGATGGATCCCAATCGTCCGCTCGTTGATGTCTTTGTTCACAATCTGGCCCTTGGCATCGATGAACCGGGAGAAGATATCCCCCACCGCCTCTTGTTGAAGAGTCTTCTGCTCCTCTTTAGTGAAGTAACCCAGCTTAAACAGCATGGCGGAATCACGAACCGTCCCGACCGTAAATATCGCAATATCGGCCTGCTGCCCCAGCTTGAGGATGTACTTGATGTGGGTATCGTTAGCTACCAGTTCCTTGGTTTGGGCATGGTCAAAGATGACCGGCACTGGCAGATATTGTGGCAGGGTATTGAAGGCCCCCGCAAAGGTGTTGACCGTCTCGAAGGCATAGTTGCGAGTCTCGGTGTTAGCCATCGATCCTTTCATCTGGACAACCTTGATCCCGGAGACATCCTTAGGAGTGATGTGGAGGGCCACCTGATAAACCGTCCGCCCCCAGCCCAGGCCAACGATGTCATTGTCCTTGACGATTGTTTCAATGTAACGGGCACCGGCGACCCCGACCTCTTCCAAAGGATTGTCCTTCCCTGGCACAATGATTGCCTGCTTGAGGCTTGGATACTTAGCCAATAATTCCGTCTGCAACTGGTGCAATGGAGCGAGGGGGTTGTGGATCTTGATTGTTACCAGGCCCTTATCGCGACCGTACTGCAGTAGGCGGGAAACGGTCGCCCGGGAGATGCCCAGTTCACTGGCAATCTCCTGCTGGTTGAAACCGTCCCGGTAGTAGAGAGTCGCTACCTTGAGGGCCAGGGCTATTCGCTTATTTTCACCATCCATTTTTTGTCCTCCCTTATATACAAAAACAAGGGAACCGTCACAGGATTTCCGTGCCAGGCCCTTGTTCTCTGTTTTGTTAAATTCTAACTGATTGGTCAATAATATTCAAACCGGAACATTACTTGTCCGCGATTGCCGTCTCCAGCGAGATGTTAATCATGTCGTTGAACGTCTTCTCCCGTTCCTCTGCCGTAGTCTTCTCGTCACCAAAGATCAGATCACTGACGGTCAGGACGGAGAGGGCCCGGAAATGCAGCTTAGCGGCCAGTAGGTACAGACCAGCAGACTCCATTTCAGTCCCGAGGATCCCGTAATCACGGAGCTTCTTCATGTCCAACTCATCGTTGTAGAAACGATCAGCGGCGAAGATGTCCCCCACCTTCGTATTGATCCCCAGTTTTTCGGCAACATGGTAGGCCGTGTCCAGCAGTTTGAAGTCGGCCAGCGGTGCGTAATGGAAGCCTGGGCCGAAAGTGTTCATCGTTACCGCTGAGTCTGTGGAGGAACCCTGGGCGAGGATGACGTCCCGCAGGTGAACATCAGGGGCAATGGCTCCACAGGAACCAACCCGGATGATGGTCTTAACACCAAAGAACTGAACTAGTTCGTTAATGTAGATGGACATTGATGGGATCCCCATTCCAGAACCCTGAACGGATACCCGGTGTCCCTTGTATTCACCAGTGTAGCCAAAGGCGTTCCGAACGGAGTTAACCTGCTTAACATTGTCCAGGAAGTTTTCCGCAATGTACTTTGCCCGCAGCGGGTCACCTGGAAGTAATACTACGTCTGCGTAATCGCCCATCTTGGCACCAATATGTGTACTCATTTTTGTTCCTCCTCAAGTTATTCAATGATTTCATGAATCAGTGTTGGTTGCTCACCATGGTCACTGATTTCGATACTCTCGTCTAAGAGCTGCTCAACATCTTTGATCTCCTGACGGTTGCTGTAAATCGTCAGCAATGGTTCACCTTCCTCGACACGATCGCCGAGCTTGTGGTGGAGTTCGATTCCCACGCTGTAATCCAGTTGGTCATCAGCTTTCTGCCGGCCCCCACCGAGGAGCATACTGGCAGTACCGATCTCATCGGCCGTCAGCTTAGTGACCACCCCGGCACGTTTAGCAAGGTATGGAATCTGATACTTTGCCTGTGGCATGACCTGGTAGTCATCCATCACCCGCGGGTCACCACCTTGAGCAACCACCATCGCCTTGAAGCGGTCGTAGGCCGTTCCATCAGTGATTGTTTGCTCAAGTAGTTGCCGGGCTTGGTCTGGTGTCTTGGCTTTGCCACCCATCACTACCATGTAGCTACCGAGGGTCAAAACTAATTCAGTTAAGTCCACTGGTCCCTTCCCCTTTAGGACATCAATGGATTCCTCAATTTCCAGGGCGTTCCCGATCTTGTTACCCAGTGGTTGATTCATGTCGGAAATTACGGCCATGCACTGCAAACCAGCCTGCTTGCCAATATCAACCAGGGCATGGGCGAGGTCCCGGGACTGATCGAGGGTCTTCATGAAGGCTCCCGCCCCGGTCTTGACGTCAATTACCAGGGCGTCCGTGCCCGAAGCAATCTTCTTACTCATGATCGAACTGGCAATCAATGGAATGGAGTCTACTGTGTCTGTAACATCCCGCAGGCCATAGATCTTCTTGTCAGCCGGGGCAACTTCCCCGGTAGCCCCAACGATTGCCAACTTCTCCTTGGCAACCTGGTTAATGAATTCCTGTTCACTCAGTTCCACGCGAAAGCCCGGAATAGCCTCCAGCTTATCCAACGTACCCCCGGTGTGACCGAGGCCCCGTCCCGAAATCATAGGAACTGGAATCCCCGTAGCGGCCACCATTGCGGCAAGCGGCAGGCTGACCTTATCACCGACCCCACCGGTAGAGTGTTTATCAACCTTGATTCCTGGAATCTGATGGAGGTCGAGGCGTTCCCCAGAATGCATCATTTTCATGGTCAGGCTGGTCTGCTCACTGCTGGTCATCCCCTGAAAGTAGATCGCCATCAGGAGGGCGCTGATCTGGTAGTCAGGAATACTACCGTCAACCACCCCATCCACGAAGAACTGCAATTGTTCATCACTCAGGGTCCCACCATTTCGCTTGGTGTCGATGATGTCAACCATCCGCATCGCAATCGCTCCTCTCGTTTAACCGTTGTTAGTCGTTGCTAATTTCCTTGTAGAAACTGGTTCCCCGGACGGAGTCAACGTTGAAGTTTTCCAGAATCGTTGCCCCTAAGTCAGAGAAGGTCTTCCGCAGGCCTAGTGATTGATTAGACTTGTTCATCGATGGGGAGTAGACCAGCAATGGCACGTTTTCACGCGTGTGGTCGGTTCCCCGGAAGCCAGGGTCGTTACCGTGGTCAGCGGTGATCATCAGCAAGTCGTCCGGCTTCATCTCTTTGAGGACCGTTCCCAGGCGCTTATCGAAGTCCATCAGCGCTTGACCGAAGCCCTTTGGATTACGCCGGTGACCGTACATAGCATCGAAGTCCACCAGGTTGGTGAAGCAGAAACCGGTGAAGTCTTGCTTCATCACTTCGTCAACGTGGTCCATTCCATCCATGTTGCTCTCGTTGTGGTAACCACGGTCGATTCCCTGACCAGAGAAGATATCGTTGATCTTACCAACACCGATAACGTCATAACCAGCCTCACGGAGCCGGTCCATATCGGTTTTGCCAATTGGCTTCAGGCTGAAGTCGTGCCGGTTAGCAGTCCGGGTGAAGTGGTCCTTGTCAGGGCCGACGTATGGCCGGGCAATGATCCGTCCAACGGTGTATTCAGGGCCGTTAACAAGTGTCCGAGCGTATTCACAGATCTTGTACAATTCCTTGACTGGAATAACATCTTCGTGGGCCGCAATCTGCATTACGGAGTCACCAGAAGTGTAGAGGATCAGTTCCCCGGTCTTCATCTGCCGTTCACCGTAATCGTGAATAACTTCAGTTCCGGAGTATGGCTTGTTAACGATCACCTTCCGACCGGAGAACTTTTCCAGCTTGTCGACAATTTCCTGTGGAAAGCCGTTTGGGAAGGTTGACAGTGGCTTAGTAACTGGCAGTCCCATCATTTCCCAGTGACCATCCATACTGTCCTTACCGGCAGAGATTTCTTCCATCTTGCCGTAGTCACCGATTGCTGGGTCAGCGACTGGAACACCTTCAATTGGCGTATCACGGAGGTTGCTAATACCCATCTTGCCCAGGTTAGGCAATTTCAGGTCGCCCTTGTAAAATTCACCAACGTGACCAAGGGTATCTGAACCGAGGTCGTCAAACTTATCGGCATCGTGTGCAGCACCAGTACCAACTGAGTCCATTACAATTACAAATACACGTTTATATGACATGTTAACCCCTCCATCTTGAAAATTTTGTTAGCTAAAAATTGTGGTCTGCTTAGTCTTGCTTAGCAGCTTCCTCCAGGATCTTAACGGATGCGGAAACACCCAACCGGTTAGCGCCGGCCTCAATCATGGCGTAGGCCTCAGCCAGGCTGTGGATACCACCGGCAGCTTTGATCTTGAAGTCTGGGCCAACAGCCTCACGCATCAACTTGACGTCTTCAACCTTGGCACCAGAAGTTGAGAATCCAGTAGAAGTCTTAACGAAGTCAGCACCACCCTTAACGGTCAGCTTGCTTGCCCGGGTCTTTTCTTCGTCCGTCAGCAGGCAGTTTTCAATAATTACCTTCAGGAGCTTGCCCTTCTCGTGGGTAGCTTCGGCAACGGCACGGATATCATCTTCAACCGCTTGGTCATTGCCGCCCTTCAGCTCACCGATGTTGATGACCATATCGATCTCATCGGCACCATCTTCAATGGCCTGCTTGGTTTCGAAGACCTTGCTTGCCGTTGAGGTTGCCCCCAGAGGGAAGCCGATTACGGTACAGGTGTTAATGTCAGTTCCTGCGAGACCCTCATGAACCCGCTTAACCCAGTACGGATTGATGCAGACAGAAGCAGTGTTGTACTTCCGTGCCTCGGCAACGGTCTTATCGATCATTTCGGCAGTGGCCTCAGGCTTAAGCATCGTGTGGTCCATGTACTTGGCTAATTGTGCTTGTGTTAACTTCATAGTTGAAATCTCCTTTGAAAATATGTATGCGTTTTCATTTGACTACGTTTATAGTTTAACAATCTCCCGCACATTTGTCCATATCTTTTTTGAACATTTGACCATTTTATTTGTTTGCTAAATTAATTAAGATAAGTTCATCAAAATTATCATAAATTATTAATATTTAATTGCTCAGCCATGAATTTAAGTAACAAAAAAAGATGCGGAGAAAATTCTCCGCATCTTTTTATAGACTGAATTAACGACGTCGGTTGCCGTAGAAGCTTCCAGTGATGTGGTAACGACGCCGGTAGTAAATATCACCGACAAAGGTAACCACGGCAATTGCCAGGTAACCCCACTGGTTGAGCCGCGGGTTAACCACGTTCGGTAACAACGATGCCAGCATGTAGACTGCCAACCAGGCCACCAGTCCAAAGGCCACGGTCAATACCCGGAACCACATTGGCTTGGTTTGAACCCACTTGCCATCCTTATTCTTCGTTGGCTGCAATTGCATAGCCACGTAGCCAAACAGCACCCCACCGAGGATGGCAACCAGCAGGATAGCCGTGATCCCACTGCTTCCGGCCCGGCTACTGTGCATGGCCAGTGGTGACAGCCAGAACATCAGGCCAAACATGAAGGTAAAAATACTTAAGAAGATCAAAGCATTATCAATTGCTAACAGCCAGATTGACCGCTTAGTCATGTGTTCTGGTGTCTTCTTAGGATTCTTTAATTCTTTGGCATATTCAGTTGGTGTACCAAAGAGGGCCTTAGCTGTCTTACCCTTCTTCTGCCCAGCAGCTAGCTGTTGGGCCGTCTCTTGGAGCATTTCAGGCTTTTTATCACTTTCAACGCCCTGCCGGTCCAACTGCTTGTTCAGCTGGTACATAAATTCTTCATTTTTACGCGTCAAATGGTACTGCTCAAACGCGTTCCCCTGTGCTTGCCGCTGGGCCTTAGCATGTTCTTTTTGCCGTTGGCCCGCCGCTGCATTCCGCGCCTGATTGCGCTCTTGTTCTTCGCTCACGAATAAACTCCTCTCTGTGGTGCATTAAACGTTGAAGCGGAATTCAACAATGTCGCCGTCTTGCATTACGTAGTCCTTACCTTCAAGCCGCAGCTTCCCGGCTTCCTTGACTGCCGCAGCAGAGCCCAGTTGGTCAAGGTCGTCAAAGCTCATCACTTCAGCCCGGATAAAGCCCCGCTCAAAGTCAGAGTGAATAATCCCGGCAGCTTGAGGGGCCTTAGTTCCCTTCTTAAAGGTCCAAGCACGGGTTTCCGGACCACCAGCAGTGAAGAAGGTTTCCAGACCCAGCAGCTTGTAAGCCGCCCGAATCAACCGGTTCAATCCTGGTTCCGTTACACCTTCCATTTCCAGGAAGTCAGCTTTGTCAGCATCATCCATCTCGGCAATTTGTTCTTCGGCAGCAGCAGCAACACCGATGACTTCACCATCACCCTTGACGTGTTCCTTGATGGCCGCCATGTACTTACTGTTGTCAGGATCAGCCATGTCGTCTTCAGAGATGTTGGCAACGTAAAGAACTGGCTTGCTGGTCAACAGGAAGAGCCCCTTAACAATCTTCTTCTCATCATCGGAGAAGTCGATGGACCGGACACTCTTACCGTCTTCCAGAACTGGCTTGATCTTGTTCAAAACGGCCAGTTCAGCCAGGGCATCCTTATCACGGCCCTTAGCAGCCCGTTGAACCTTACCCAAACGCTTGTTAACAGCGTCAAGGTCTGCCATGACTAATTCCAGGTTAATCGTGTCGATATCTTCGATCGGGTCAACCTTCCCGGAAACTGTCGTGATGTCGTCATCATCAAAGGCCCGGACAACGTGAACGATCGCATCCGTCTGCCGAATGTTTTCCAAGAACTTGTTACCAAGTCCTTCACCCTTGCTGGCCCCCTTGACGATTCCGGCAATATCAGTAAATTCGAAGGTCGTTGGAACGATCTTCTTGGCGGGAATCAGTTCCTGAATCCGGTCAAGACGCTTGTCGGGAACTTCCACCATCCCCACGTTTGGGTCGATCGTGGCAAATGGGTAGTTGGCCATCTCGGCCCCCGCCTTGGTAATTGCGTTAAACAGCGTTGACTTACCGACGTTTGGCAAGCCGACAATTCCTGCAGTTAATGACATGAATAATTCACTTTCCTTTTTCGTTAATCTTTTTTATTTTAAGCTATCTTACTTGATTTGTGACCACTTTATCCGGATTTATTCTGCCGGATGGGCTTTTTCAATGACCTTCTTGAGGCCCTTGTCGAACTTTTGCCGGGTCATCATCACAACGTGGCCACAGCCCTGACATTGAATCTTGATGTCAGCGCCGACCCGGGTAATTTCCCAGCGGTTGCTGCCACACGGGTGGGCCTTCTTCATCATCACGATATCGCCCTTATCATAACTTGCCATTGTCATCCCTCCTAATCGAGTGAAATATCAAGCAGTTCTAAGATCCTGGTCAGATCATCGTTTGAGTTATACGGAATCTCAATTTTTCCACTGCCGTGCTTCCGGCTCTGGGAAACCGCGACCTTGGTACCGAACTTACTCTGAAGCTGGTTCTCGGCCTCCCGAATGTAGACCGGCTTGCGTTGCCGCTTATGTTGATCCTTCTCTTTGACGGTCCCGTTCATCTGGGCAACGATCTTTTCCAGCTGCCGAACCGTCAGATTTTGCTTCACCGCCCGGTTAGCCAGCTGGGTCAACTGCCGCTTATTCTTCAGTCCTAAAATCGTCCGGGCCTGCCCCATTGACAGTTTACCAGCGTTCAGGGCCTCCTTGATCGGCGCAGGCAGGCCTAACAAGCGTAGGTAGTTGGCAATGTAAGGCCGACTCTTACCAAGCTTAGCAGCGACTTGGGCCTGGGTCAGAGACAATTTTTCCATCAAGGTCTGATAAGCCTGGGCCTCTTCAAGAGGAGTTAAGTCCTCACGTTGCAGGTTTTCCAGGACGGCAATCTCCATCATCTGCTCGTCGCTCATCGTCCGCACAATTGCGGGAATCGTCGACTGCTTGGCAAGCTTTGATGCCCGGAATCGCCGTTCACCGGCTACCAGCTCATAGCGTTCCAGCTGTGGATCCGGCTGCCGTAAAATAATCGGCTGGAAAACCCCCGACTTTTCAATCGAGGCAGCCAATTCTTTAAGGGCCGCTTGATCAAAGGTCCGCCGGGGCTGGTAAGGATTGGCCCGGATGGCCGTCAGCTTAATGTCTTGGACCTGCTCACCCTCGTCCGGAGTCGCAATGGTATTTTCCTCAAAGAGGGCCTCGATCCCGCGGCCCAGGGCACCCGTTTTACGCTTTACCATGTTTTGCCAACACTTCCTTTGCTAATTGTTCATACACGTGAGCCCCCGTCGACCGTTTGTCGTAGTCGACAATTGCCAAGCCATGGCTCGGGGCCTCCGACAGCCGTACATTCCGGGGAATCACGGTCTCATAGACACGATCACCAAAGGCCTTCCGCACCTCCGCATTGACCTGTTGACCGAGGTTAGTCCGCTTATCATACATCGTCAGCAAGACCCCCTCAATCTTCATCCGCGGGTTAAAGTGTCGTTTAACCAGGTTGATTGTGTTCTGTAACTGACTCAACCCCTCCAGCGCATAGTATTCACTCTGGACCGGAATGAGTACCGAGTCAGCCGCCGTGAAGGCATTGATCGTCAGTAGACCCAGCGATGGTGGACAGTCGATCAGGATAAAGTCGTAATCATCCCTGATCGTCCCAAAGGAGTCCTTGAGCCGCGTCTCCCGCGCCATTAAATTAGTCAGTTCGACTTCTGCCCCCGAGAGTGCGATTGTCGTCGGGGCAATATCAAGGCCCGGATGACTAGAAGGCTTAATGACGTCCTTGAGCATCGTTTCCTCATCGATCAACACATCATAGACACTCTTTTCAATCTGCCGCTTTTCGATCCCCAGGCCACTGGTGGCATTTCCCTGGGGGTCAAGGTCGATTAACAATACCCGTTTCCCTAGGTCAGCAAGGCAGGCGCCCAGATTTACACTGGTCGTGGTCTTTCCAACGCCACCTTTTTGGTTTGCTAACGCAATTACTGCGCCCATCCTATTGCCTCCTTACTGCTCTTTTGGAATCTCGATGGTCAACTGGTAGGCATTCCCCATTTCCTTCTCGTGGGTAGTAACCTTAAAGCCATTTTCCGTTGCCATCTTAATCGATTTCTTAATCGTATTTAATGCCAAGCGTCCATCAGCAGCCTTAGCATTCGTCTTCGCTGTTGACTTATTCTTCTTTGTTGATTTCTTTTTGGCCTTCCTTGCCGGTTTTTTGGTGGGCTCGGCTTCAGCGCTTGTTGGCGCCGCCGTCATTGTTGCCTGCTCCTTAGCCAGCTTCTTCTGTTTAGCAACTTCTGATGGCACTGGCCGTCCCAGGGCCTTGGCAACCTCATCTTCCGTTTGCCGCACTGTCAGGTGCTCATTGACGATTCGCATCAGCATGGTCCGCTGTTGTTTCTCATCCAGGTCAAGCAGCGCCCGCCCGTGACGCTCGGAAATCCGGTGATCAAGAATGGCCGTCTGAACAGGAGTGATCAGCTTAAGCAAACGTAACTTGTTGGCAACAAAGGACTGGCTCTTCCCCATTCCCTTGGCGAGAGCCGCCTGAGTCAGGTGGTTAAGGTCCATTAATTGCCGATAAGCCTGGGCCTCTTCTACGGAACTCAGCTGGGCCCGCTGAAGGTTTTCAATCAGCGCCAACGATGCCGATTCCTCATCCGTCATTTTCCTGAGAATAGCCGGGGTCGTCTCCCAGCCCAGCAGCTTCATTGCCCGATAACGCCGTTCACCTGCAATAATCTCGTACTTTGCCGGTTCGTATTCCCGAAGGACGATTGGCTGTAACAGCCCGTGTTCCTCAATCGTATGAGCTAACTCACGGATCTCATCCTGGTTAAAGACCTTCCGTGGTTGATAGCGGTTAGGAATAATCTGGTCTAGTTTAATATCGACAACCTTATTCTTATTATTTGAATCACTTTTACCAAAGTTAAATAGTGAAAATGGCATACTCTCTCCCCCTGACGCTATTGAATTGGTTTCTTGTTCGGTAATCCCGGCCGCCGTGGGTATTTCTGTGGTGTTGGGGCCGTCTTATCGATCAGGATAATGTTACGCTCATCATCCGTCCCTGGCAGCGTCAATTTCACCGTTTGGCGAACCTGACCACCAAGCTTAGCAATCGCCTTAGTAGCATCATGTAGCTCTTCTGGTGCCGCCAGTGCTTTGTAAGCAATAAACTCACCACCAACTTTAGCAGCCGGCAGGCACAATTCGCTTAAAACTGCCAAGCGAGCTACTGCCCGGGCCGTCACTACGTCAAATTGTTCCCGGTGAGTACTCTTCTTGGCGCTAAACGTCTCTGCCCGATCATGAACTAATTCCACGTCGGACAATCCCAATTTGGCGACTAGCTCTTCAAGAAAAGTAATCCGTTTATTAAGTGAGTCCACGATCGTCACCTTAAGCTGCGGAAAGGCAATCTTCAGTGGTAGCGATGGAAAACCGGCACCAGCACCGATATCACACAGGGTCAGCTGCTCTGTCTGCAGACGTGGCTCAGCCAGCGCCCCAGTAATAGAATCATAAAAGTGCTTCAGGTAGACCTCATCCTGGTCAGTAATCCGTGTTAAGTTAACATGTTTGTTGCTCTCAACTAGCATCCGATAGTAGGTTGCAAATTGTTCTAGCTGTTTAGCGGTCAGCGTGATACCGCGATCCGCTAACGCCTGTTGAAATTGTTCTGGATTCATCAGATCCTCCTTTCGTGAAACAGCAAATTGTTTCACGTTACCTTATTACTGTACCGTAAAAGCGCCCCACTTTCAACCGCCAGCACCCACTGCTTAACATTATTATTTCCCGGGAAATACGTGGGCAGTCATCGCAAAAAGAGCGGCACTGTCAACCGACAGTACCGCTGTTTATTATCTATTCATACTATCTATGCCCGTAAGAAAGACGGATCTTCAAACTCGGGGTGTGGGTAATGGTAGAACCCTTGTCCCGATTCCTGGCCAACGTGACCAGCGTCAACCATCGCCTTCAGCTTATCGGCAATCTGCTTGTGGATTTCCGCATGGGTCGCTTCATATAGGTTGTCTTCCATCTGTAGTGGCGTCCGGAGACCTACCATGTCGAGGATCATGAACGGTCCCATTGGTGAATGGGTTGAGATCATCCAATCCTTATCAATGGTGTGCGGGTCAGAAACCCCGTTAGCCCACAGCTGTAAGGCCGCCCCAATCAACGGCATCAAAACCGCATTGAGGACGTAGCCATGTTGTTCTTTATGAACTTCAATTGGCACCATCTTAATCGCCCGGGCAAAATCAACAACCTCCTGGTAAACCGCCGGATCTGTTTGGTCAGTTCCCATGATTTCGGCAACATTGAAGCGCCAGATCTTGTTAGCAAAGTGCATGTGAAGAAACTTTGCCGGCCGATCAACGTACTTCACCAACTGGCTCGGTACAAAGGAAGATGAGTTGCTTGCAAAGACCGTCTTGGCAGGTGCCAGTTTGGACAGTTCCGTGTAGAACTTCTCCTTGAGAGGCAGTGATTCTGGCAGCGCCTCGATAACATAGTCAGCATCTTGGACCGCTTCCTGCAGGTCGGTTGTGATGTTAACAATATTATCCAAGCCTGCCTGAAATTCTTCATCGCTCAGCCCCAGATCACGCTGGTAGTCCTTCTTCAAAGCTGTGATTCGCCGTTGGGCCGTGTCAATGTGATGGTTATATACCGTTACCTTAAAACCACTCAGGGCAGTCTGATAGGCAATCTGGCTACCTAAAACCCCTGCACCAGCAACCGTAATATTCTTAAATGTCATAATTTTCGCCCCTATTTCTTAAGAAAGTCTGGATCTTCAAAGGCCGGATGCGGGTACTTGTAGAAGCCTTCTCCGGATTCAAGGCCCTCTTGACCGGCATCAATCTTTTCCTTTAACTTATCGGCAATCTGCTTGAACAGTTCCTTATGTTGGGTCGCATAAAGCTCGTTGACGATGTTCCAGACCGTCCGCAGACCGACATCATCAAGCATGATGAATGGACCGACTGGAGCCCCGGTTGAGATCATCCAATCCTTATCGACGGTCTCCGGATCAGCTACTCCCTTAACCCACAAGCTCATGGCGCTAACAACAAACGGGATCAACAGAGAATTTAAGACATAACCTGGTTGCTCCTTGTGAATCTCGATCGGTACCATCTTGATGGCCCGAGCAAAGTCAACTACTGCTTGGTAAACGGCTGGATCCGTCTGGTCCGTTCCCATAATTTCAGCAACGTTGCACTTCCAAATCATATTAGCAAAGTGCATGTTGAGGAACTTCTGTGGCCGGTCAACGTACTTTACCAGCTGACTTGGGACCATTGTCGACGAGTTGCTGGCAAAGATCGCCTTAGCTGTAGCTAACTTTGAGAGCTGCTTATAAAAATCTGCCTTGATCGACAGTTCTTCAGGCAAAGCTTCGATAACATAATCAGCGTCTTGAACCGCCTCTTCTAGATTGGTCGTAAAGGTCAGGTTGTTTAGTCCAGCTTGGAAGTCTTCATCGGTCAGGTCCAGATCACGCTTGTAACTGTCCTTCAACGCCAATACCCGCTGCTTGGCGGCATCGACATCTAAATCATACGCCGTAACTTTAAAGCCGTTGAGTGCCGTCTGGTAGGCGATTTGACTACCCAGGACACCGGTTCCGGCAATTGTTATGTTTTGAAATGCCATTATATCAGCCTCCTACTGAATACCTTTCAATAACATCCGCCCCTACCATAACATGAAATCGCTTACATGAGTAGGAAAAAGTAAATAAAAAGGCAGGAAGTGACACATTTGTCACTTCCCGCACAATGTTTTTTACTTCATCTTGCTGACTTCTTCTAAGAACCACTTGTTGAAGTACTCAGCATCGATATCCAGGCAAACTTCCGCGTTGGTCTTGCCATTATGGTAAGCACCACGGATGTCGCCAACCGTTGCCCCAATGGCTGGGCCGTCAGTCTGAACGTCAACCCACATCTTCTTAGTGGTAAATGCTTCTGGGTGAAGCAGGTAGAAAATGGTGTTAACATCATGCATTGGCCGTCCCTCATCGGTCCCATCGTTGTAGTGGGTGATCAGGGCGTGGAGCATTTCACCGGTCTTATTCATCTGACCTAACTTTTCAATCGTGTCCTTAGTCAGGAGGGCTTTCAAAGTCACATCCAGTCCAACCATGACAATCGGAATACCCGCATTGTACACGATCCGGGCAGCATCTGGGTCAGTGAAGACGTTAAATTCAGCTGCACTGGTCATGTTACCGCCGGACATGGAACCACCCATTGCCACAATCTTCTTGATGTGACTCTTTACTTCTGGGTATTCGCTAAACAGAAGGGCGATGTTGGTGTAGGAACCAGTTGGTACCAGGATAACTTCATCTTCGGCCATGATAGCATCATGAAGGGCCTCAACCGCCGTCTTCTTGATTGGCTCACCATAGTCATCACCAAAGTCATAGCCAGGCATTCCTGATTCACCATGAATCCGGGCAGCATCTTCAAATGGCTTGATCAGTGGTTGTTCAGCACCAGCTGCTACCGGAATGTCCTTACCGAAGAAGTGAATAATCTTTAAGGCGTTGGCCGTAGTCTTATCGACCGTAACGTTCCCGGCAACCGCCGTCACCAGCTTCAGGTCAATTGATGGGTCATTGATCGCCATCGTCAAAGCAGCAGCGTCATCAATCCCCGGGTCAGTATCCATAATAATCTTAGTAGTCATATTCTATTCCTCCTTGAGAAATGCAAGCGTTTACGAATCTTTGGCTAAAAAAAGCAGCCCTCACAAGCTGCTTTTTAATTTTACCAAACGAACAGGCCGACGAAGGCAGCAGACAACAGTGATACCAAGATACCAGAAAGCAGAAGGTAACCAATGTTGTGAGCGATGTAGTCGTTATCTTCCTTGTCTGCCAGACCCTTGAAGGCACCGATAATCATACCTAAAGTACCGAAGTTGGCGAAGGAGGTAACGAAGACCGTCAGAACAGCCTTCAAGTGAGCTGGATAGTGGTCGATAGAACCAGTAACCTTACCCATAACAACGAATTCGTTAGTAACTAACTTCATACCCATGTTTTGTGCCAAGTCCCATGCTTGGTGAACTGGTAGACCGAGCAGCCAGGAGAATGGGAACATGAAGACACCAAGGATACTTTCCAGTGACAGTGGCTTCCAGAACAGACCTAAGATCTTGTCGATCAAGGCAGCCAATGCAACGAAGGCAACAACGTTAGCGATAATGATCAGAATCAGCTTACCAGCGCCCAGGATGGAGTCACCCAAGAAGCTGAAGAATGGTTCCTTCTTACCGTTATCAGTATTACCAACCTTTTCAATCGTATCGTCTTCAGGAGCAACCTGAACAGGGTTCAACATACTCGTCGCAATCAATGCGTTCATGATGTTGATTGGAACAGCGGTCAAAATGTATTGACCTGGCATCATCAAAATGTAAGATCCAAGAATTGAGGCAGTAACACAAGACATTGACATCATGGCCAAGGTCAAGTTACGTTCCTTGCTCATCTTCCGAATCTGCATACCAGAAACGGCCAGAACTTCAGTGTTCCCTAAGAACATCATTTCAACAGCGAAGAAGGATTCGAACTTTGGTTGACCAGTGATGTATGAAAGTCCACGTCCTATCCACTTAATAATCCATGGCAGGAAACCGATGTAAGTCAAAATGTCGAACAGTGGAACAATCATCAGGATTGGCATCAATGCAGAACAGATAAAGTTCAAGTTCTTAGGATTGTACCAATTACCCAGTGCGAAGACCGTACCCTTTGCAGATACGTCAACGATCCAAACGAAACCGTCGGCAGCAGCCTTAACACCAGCACGACCTGCGGCGGAACCAGTCAGGAACCATGCCAGGATAAGGTTAATGACAATCATGATCCCGACCGTCTTCCAGTTAATCGCCTTACGGTTCTTTGAGAACAGCCAACCAATAGCAAGGAAAACAATCAGACCAATAATATTGATTGCGAGATACATATTTACACCCCTTAATATAAAACACATGTGCTCGCTAGCCCGACTACTCAAATTGAAAGAATAATTGCTTTGTTCAGTGAGCTAACTTCAAGACATCTTTAGAATATCTTAATTTTTCTCCCCTGTAAAGCACAATTTATTACTATCTTTGTGAAATGATGACGTTTACAGCGTTTAGTAAAGCGCTATAACGTTTTACTTTCTATATATTCACCGGTCAAACCCAGTAAAAAATTTATTTCACAAAGTTTTTCAATTTGGTGGAAGCGCTAACAAATGGTAACAAAATAATAGAGAAACAGTATGCTTTTTCAGTAACCATTTCTCCGCCCCTGCCAAGGAACCATAATTATACTTGTTTTTTAAGAAATGATCAATATTACATTTCAAAATAGAAATTTTGTGGTGGATTATAGAATGAAGTTAGCCACCCAGTTGGTGGTAAATAAAAAACG
>CAMFOZ010000003.1 GCA_945971245.1 uncultured Lactobacillus sp. | reverse complement strand
ATGGGCAATTCATCACGTCCTTAAAAGAACGTGTTTCCTTGCCCACTTTCAAAAAAAGCACCAGCTAATTTTGATTAATTAACTAGTGCTTTTAATTCTTACTTTGCGACTACATGTCCATGTTGTTTGGCGAGTGATCTAGCATTTGAGTCTTTCCAAAACGGTCCGGGTTATCAAGAAGGAACTTATCTAATGACTGTTCCCAGTTGATAACATCTTCAACAGCTGCAAAGTGTGGCTCAAACATCTTGACGTTTTCACCATACTTTCCTCGAAGCGCACTCATGTTGTTCTGAGCATATTTGAAGAACAGAATCCAGTATGATTCGGGGTCACTGAACATTTTTCTGTAAGTTTCCATATCATTTTGAGGAATCTCTTTCCGGTAAGCTTTCTCGTGCATCAACGCTGAAAATTCAAGTAGGTACCGTTCCCTCATCGTTAGGTAGTGGTACATGGAGCCATACTTGCCGACATAACCAATGGCTTGCTTGAGGTAGTCTTCTCCACCTTGAGGAGCCATGTACCAGGTTTTCCCTTTATCAGTGCTCCAAACAGTTTCGCCTCGCTTGTTCTTACTCCGATAGAGACGTAGTGGCCGTACACCTTCAGGAACGTTTTTACGTTTTTCCTTTGACTTCTGCTCGTTCTTAGATAACTGTTGCTGCCCATCTGGAGACTTAGCTTGTTGCTTGTTCTGCTTTTCTTCAGCCTTTTCCTGATGCTTTGAGTTGTCACTCTCGCGCTTGTTCTCTTCAGAAGACTTTTTCTTATCTTCCTCTACCGTATCCGGTTTTCCAAGTAGGACCGGCTTATTGCTATCTTCTTCCGGATCCGTATCGGTAAGAGCTACACTACCATCTGGAAGTTCCTTAGCGTCAATTGGATAGCGTGGAGCAAAGTCCCGAACTGTTCGCTGACTTGTCATCAGATCACGGGCCAGTTGTTTAGCGATCAGGTCAATCTGTTCTTTTGCCGATAGGATCTTGTCAATCATAACGTCAGTATCATTTTGTGTGTAGAGCGGGTAATCTTCTATCTGCTGGCCATCATTGTCATTATCCTCAGGCAGTCCGCTATCTGCAGCTAGCCGATAAAACCTGTATAGAATCTCTGCATCATTAATATCCGGTGCTGCCTTGCCAGTCTTAAAACGTGAAATTTGGTTGGCTGAACGATCAGTAATTGCTTCCAACTCTTTGCTGGTCAGAAAGTCAATCAAGCAAGCCATAGCATTTCGCCGGGAGAGTCCACGAACCAAACGCCCGCGAAGCTTATTAAAGGCTTGCTCAGTCAAAAATTCTTTTTGCTTTTTGTCCATAATTCTGCCTCCTTAAATGTCCAAACAGCTATATTATACCATAAAGAAAAGGGGGTATATCATCAATAGGTGAAATATTTTCACACTATTTTCCACACTAATAACCATTATGTTCTTTGCAAAGACACCACATTGTCTTGCTTAGTAGCATGTTGAACTGTTACAACCTGTCTTTGATGAACTACACCGGGATTGAAATCCCGGGTTTCTGGGAACACTATGTAGTGTTTAGGAGTTCAGCTAGCTACGCTAGCCTATCTCGGTATTCCGAGGGCCTAACTCACAGAACATAGCTATTTTACCAAGGGGCGTTCACGTCCCTATTAGGAATTAATGGTTTAGTTTTTCGAGCCCACGGCTAAGGATATTCTTGGCCGCATTAACATCACGATCTTGCTTTGCACCGCAAACTTCACATTGCCAGTTACGTTTGGCTAACCACTCGTGTTCACTCAGCCCTTTGAACTGTTCTTGAAGTCGGCCACAGTTATGGCAGATTCGACTGGTATTTTGTGGATTAACAACCACTAACTGTTTACCGTACCAGGCACACTTGTAGCTTAATAGGTCTCTGACTTTTCGCCATGAGGCGTTAGCAATTGAACCAGCCAGATTATGATTCTTCATCATGTTTTTGGCCCGCAGGTCCTCAATCGCAATGACATCGTATTTGTGCACTAATTCTGTTGTAATCCGTTGAAGGTATCCTGCCCGCTTATTCTTGATTGCTTCCTGCAAGCGTGCTTTATGCTGCCGGGCTCTTTGCCAATTGCTGTAGTCATTCAGTTCCATTTGCGGCAATTCTGGATGATTATGGTTGAACTGGCGGACACTGACAGTTGCTCGGTACTTCCGACGGCTAAACCTACTTTGCCAAAGATTAGCTTTGGCTTTCAAAGCCTTAGCAGTGAACTTCTTGAACTTGTCTTCATCTGATGTAGCGTCAGACGGAATGATTAGATCAGCTGAGCCTAAATCTAGGCCAACTACCTTGCCAGTTTTAGGCAATGCTTGGATTTCACATTGCACAACCACCGACAATACATAGTGACCGCTTGGCATCAAGCAAACGGTGTACTCCTTGACCTTTACATTTTGAAGGCGACCGGTTTTACTAGACTTAATGCAACCTAGCTTAGGTATCTTGATATATCTTTTAGCTAGGATTTTTAATTTTGATTTGCCTGTATAGGACTGTTTGGTACTCTTCCGGCTGTGGAAACGTGGATGCCCACCTTGATGCTTAAAGAGCCGCTTAAAAGCGTAACTGAGCTGACGATCAACAATCTGAAAACTGGTACTATCTGACTCTTTCAGATAAGGCATTTCTTCTTTTAATCGGGGTAGTAGAGCATCCATGGCGCATCTGCCCACGAAGTGGCTAGCTGGATTATTCTGGTATCTGGTATTAGCCATCGCCAACATTAAGTTCCAAACCTTACGGTCGTTTCCAAAAAGCTGACGGAGTTGCTCTTTTTGATGCTGATTAGGATATAGTCTCAATCTTATTCCTTTTGTCACCTGCATAATTTTCACCTCGCTTTCTGCTTCGATTATATCATAATGCTGTATATCATGATATAATAAATGCGTGTTATTAAAGGGAAGGAGGCAATTCATATGCTTAAACATAATCGGACTAATGTTTACGACTTTAACTATCATTTGGTGTGCGTTACGAAGTACCGCAAGGAGATCTTCACTAGCAATCAGCAGCGGACAGCGATGAAAGACATTCTAAAAAGGATTTGTGAACAGCGTGGGATTGAGATTGAACACATGGAAGTGATGCCAGAACATATTCATCTACTAATTTCATTTCCTCCGCTAATGGCCCCAGCTAGCGCTGTTAAAGCTATCAAGGGTGTTTCAGCCCGTGATTGGTTCAAAGCCTACCCGGAAACTAAGCAATTACTATACGGAGGCCATCTTTGGTCACCTAGTTACTTCATGGCAACCGCGGGCAATGTTTCAAAGCAAATTGTAGCCAACTACATTGAAACTCAAATGCAACGATCCGCAAGGATAAAATAAACAAACGGCTCACCATTAAGCCCATTCATCCCGGTAATGAATTGCCGGGCTTTCTGGGCGGTGAGCCTTGGTAAAATTAAAGAGGATTAATTTTAGAAAGGAGACTATATCGTGAATAGTTTGAATAACATGGGTCTCGCTAGTAACGAGGCTAAGGAGCAACGTATCATGCGTTTGCGAAATGCATTTAACAAGCAGGAAGTTGTAACTGTTCAGGCAGCTGCTAAAAAGACTGGCTTTACCGCATCAACAGTTCGTCGCTGGGCTAAGCAAGGAAATATTCCTTTACTTGACGGTGACACTGGTAAGAGTGTTGTCCCCATGACTGATAAGAACCGTCCAAAGTGGTTGTAGTAAGGAAGAGGGCCATAAAATGGATAAAGATCAAGCAACCGACGAAGTTACATTGAACGAAACGCTAATGCAGGATGTAGTTCACCAAACCTACAAGGACTTTTTGTCTGCTAACCAGGTTCAGGATGATAAGATCCACACAGACGAAAAATTCATTGCTGACCAGTTACCAAGTTTTAAGCAGAAATTGATTGATAAGGCAGCTGAGAAGAATTACGATTCTTACGACATTGAGGAATGGGTCAAGCAACTTCTGCCAACCGTGGCATTAACGTACTTCCAGTACCAGTACGGTGACCTGGATAATGTTGAAAAGGCACTAACGAGTTTCAAGCAATACAGTGGATCAATGGTGGCCAAACTCAACCGGATTATCGAAGATCGAATTCATAATGCATTTATAAGCAACGGATACCAGGCTTGGGGTAAACACCAGCAAGCCAAGTTAGCTGCTCGGGCTGCATGGTTCAAAGGACAAGCCAAGATGGCCGTTGACGACTACATGACTAGTTACGAGTTACGCCAACGCATTCTTCTGGACACGCCAGATGTTCTATTTGATCGGGGAGTTGAGGGTATTGCTGATTGGCTTACTCACAAGATTGATCGTGGTATCTGGCGCCCAGAACAGGTTGCTGCCGCCAAGCAAGACGCTAACGAATTGGTTGATAAGCTAGTAGACGATAGTTGGGATCAAGAATACGTTAAGTCTTCTCTTGATAGTCTTGGTGCTGAGCTTTGCCAGACCAGTGAGAGTCAACTAGCCGATAAGATTAAGGCTCTTGTTAGTGGCGATAGAATCGATGATGTTGACGACAAAATGATTGCTCAGAAGGCGGTTAGTGCCGCCGTTGAAAGGGCAAAGGATGAAGTTTTGGATAGTCAAGACATCAGTTTCCAATTTGCCGATGTTAAGCAGTCGTTTGACATGATGGCACACAACCGGACCATCAACTTAACCGATATGCTCCTGAGTGCCTACAGGAATAATGTCGAGGCTGATGACCTGAACCAGTTTGCAGAAACCTGGCTTCAGAGCCACAGCGATGTAATCACATATCAATTAGGCTCTTCATTGAAACGTTTGGCTGAGCAAGTTCGGCGGCTCTACTTCTTAAGTGTAAAGGCACTGGCACAATCACAGGATCAGCATCTAACTGAGGACCAATTAATTAAGGTTCGCAAGTTGATCAGTCAGAAGGTTCCAACTGACCGTGATGCCGTTACCACTAACGTTAGCAAGGAAAGCATGGCTCAGACTATTCTGGATGAGTTGAACTCCGGAAAGCCAGCTAAGGATGACTCTATTGAACGAATGCGTAACCACTTCTACGGTACAATTCAGGACGTAATTCACAACGGCTTGGTAGTCTGGCTGTCAAATCACGACCTTACAGTTGAAGATATTGACACTCTCAGTGGATCTGAACCTGATTATGGCGAAGTTCTTGACACTATGGCGTCTGAAAGTGACATTGCCGATATGTTTAGTGAAGCCTACGACACCAACCCAGGTGTTGACGAGTTGGCAACTGCTAAAAACATTATCGAAGAAGTCTACGACCAGAATCTGGCCAACCAGTTCTACGATGCTCAACTGGCTCCAGACATGATCCACGCTGCTCAAAGCATTCTGGAAGATCGATGCCAAGACGCTGGTGTTAATCCTGCTTTCTTAGGACGAATGACCATTAAAACACTGCCATGGGCGCTTCAGTGTATTCGGAGCACAATTACCCCAGAGCAGCTTGAAGAACGGCTGTAAGCAATTGATAAGCCAATCAAATAAATAAGTAAAATAAGCGGAGCTACTAGCCAATTAAGCCTGTGGCCCCGCTTTTAATGACAAACTATTCGGCGTAAAATTAATAACAGTTAGAAATAACGACGACTGTATCTATTACAAAGGGAGATGAGAGTGTTTGAAAGCTAGTCGTATTGCTAATATTGCCATTGCGGTTACCTTAACAATGACAATCGCAAGTGGGGGCTATTGGGCTTATGCCGATAACGTCGGCAATGTCCGTCAAACTCTCGTTCATCATCAGCAGAGATCGCAGCGTAAAGCACGAGCTCGTGTGCAAGACCAGATCACAATTAACCCGGAAGCTGTCCAGCGGAAAGTAATGGAACCGATGACGGGGGCTAAGGATGTTCACCGTCTAGGAAGCATTGCTATTCCTAGTTTGAACATCAGTTTACCAATCTATAATCAGCCATACAGTGAGCAGGCTTTAAGCAAGGGTGCTCAACAGATGCGAGCCGTTAATGATCAGAATATTGAAGTTGATACTGCTATGGGCAACGGTAACTATGTCCTGGTAGCTCATAACTATAACGACGGCAAGAGTATGCTGAGTCCACTGCAGCAGTATATAAACAAAGATGCTCCTTACCTGGTTAACGGGAAGAAGCAGGATAATGGCTGGCTCAACGGTACGCCAATCTACTTGGCTAATGACCAAGGTGTCTATGAGTACCAGGTTGATAATCAACGGACTCTGGATGAGAAAGATACGAGTGTCCGGAAGAATACTGAGCAGGCAGAACTAAACCTAATTACTTGTCTTTTTCCATCCGATCAATATCGAATTGATACTCATGCCAAGCTGGTTAAGCAATGGAACTGGTCCGATGTACCAAATAACGTGCTTCACGCTCTATCAATGCACTACAATCTAAAAGAAGGTGCGTAATGAGTGAATTTACATTTTAGGAAAGGCCGATTCCGCAAAGGAATGTCGGTAACTGGTTGGGTGTTGCTATACGCCTGGGTATACCTGCTAATCACCATCATATTTGCAGAAATTCTTACCTATCGTGGACGAACATCGCTTAATTTCATGCAGCTAAAGCACCCGATGGACTGGATCATTTTGGTTGCCGTCCTGATTGCTTCAGCTGGTGGAGTCGCTCTCTTAATTGGCTACAAGCACCGCCCTAAGTCACACCTCTGGTTCTGGCTTGGGCAATTAGGTGGTTTAATGGCTATTAATGGGTTACTTACCTTCGTGGACCAAGCGACGATGGCTCAATATGCTAAGCTTACCCGGAGCAATGTCAAGCACATTCTCCAGCTGATTACCGGTAACTACTATGCTGAATACGCCTTACTAGCTTTAGTGATGGTAGGAATGCTGTGGTTAAACTACCGTCAAGGCTGGTTGAAGCGAAACAACTGGTATTATTTCTGGACGATGGCCCCATATATCATTGAAACTGGTATTGTTTATCACTACCAACTTGGCTGGCAAACATTCACCAGTATGACCGGGTTTACTGCTAGTCGTTTATACGACTTACTGAGTGCCTATCAGCATTACGACAATACTATTTCCGTCCTGTTAATGGACGATAGCACTAACCCTTCTGTGATTGTGTTGGGGATTGCCAGCGCGGCTGTAATTTACATTGGAGGCGAATATCTTGTTTGGAAGTGGCAACAGGCTCACAAAGGCAGAAAAGCGCAAGCTCAAAGAAAGCAAAAAGAAAGCTAAACAACTAGAAAAGGCCAAGAAACAGGCCGCTAAACAACAAAATAATGCCAGTAAGGATACTGGCCATAAGCTCAGCTGGAAAGAACGCCGACGTGTTAAGAAAGCTGAGAAGAAGCAGAAAAAAATTGAAAAGAAAAATAAAAAAGGTAAGAAGAATGAGGTTGTCCGTGTTGCTGAAAAAGAGCATGTTTTCCCGGACGTACGGTTGTTCCGTTATATGCCGATTCTCTTCATGATTAGCTGTCTGCTGATGGCAGGTGGCTTCAGTTATATGGGCTGGGAGAACCATGAGTATAAGGTTGCTCAAGGCCGTTTAGCCATGCCGAACAATACTCAGTTGCCACTGTTCAAAGGGCAGCCTAAGGGTGTCTTAACTCTGAAGAGTGTGGCTTTGAGTAAAGACGGCAAGCAAATGGCTGCTTCGATTGGTTATGACGATGATGCCCACACCCAGATGAGTTCTTTCGGTAAGAAGTACAAGCTTTGGGTGGTTGCTCCTAATGGTTATCCGATTCAAGATCTGAAAGTTAAGTACGGGTTCTTTGGTACCGATGGTAACGCCGTCCTGCAGGTCAACAGTAAGCACAAGTTGCCAAATGAAGCCATTGTTGTAATTATTGTTGATGCTGGGCACATGGTTACCCAGGAAGACCTGGAAGGTAGTACGGATACGGATACTTCTGATGACAGTATCGACCAATCAATTACTGCTCAGTTGGCCACGGGTTCCACTACTGATTCTGAGAGTGGAAATACAGCAGCTAACAGTTCATCCAATCCAAATGCTAAGGGTGCCATTCCTATGTACTATGTTCGGTTGAACCCTTACTCTGCTAAGCACACGGATGTTAACTGGGGCGACAACGAGCGCCTGATGGTTGACCACCTCTTCGTCAAGCATAATTTGAACCACATCCAGCACCAGATCAACTCTAATAAGACAAAACTGAAGGAAGCTAAGTCAACGCGGGCTGAATACAACCACCGGTTGAAGATCAACCCACAAGATAAGACAGCTTCTGAAGGTAAAGCTGGTATGGACGATGAAATTAAGTCCTTGAACGACTCGATCACATCACAGGAAGCCAACTACAAGCGGCTATCTAAAGCTCGCTTCAGCAAGCACGTCTTGGGTCAGCAACAGACTAAGTTCCACTACATTCTTACTCAGAACATGCAATACTTTGCTAACAACGGAACTAAGCAATAAAGACGAAATAGTCAAGAAAAGGGCGGGTCAAATAGGCTCGTCCTTTTGAGTAGGGAGGTGTTGAAGCAATGCGACGCATACTAAATTATCTACTAATCTTCGCCCTCATTTTCTTTGCAGCTGACGCAGTAGATGATACAAGGAACCCATTACACCAGTATGTCCCAGCCTCTGTAGTTAGACAGCTGGGACCTCAGCAAGAGGCTGGTAGTTCATCTTCCAGTTCTTCTTCAGCAGGTACACCGGGTATGGCTAGTCAGCAAGCTAACCAAACACAGCAGAGCAATAGTAATGACGCTACACCCCTGGAGGGCTACAAGTGGCCCAACAAGAATGTCACCGTTGCAATCACGTCAACAGATCCACGGACCAAGCAAGCCTTCGATGATGCTATTAACGCCTGGAACAAGACCGGTGCGATTAACTTTCAGCTAACTGACCATGACCAGGACGCGGATATTGTGGCTGATGACAAGGATCTCTCCGCCGATGATCAAGACTACGGAGCTGCTATCTCTGAAGAACTGGGGCAGACTAACACAGAGTATGACCCTAGTAATAAGATCTTGAGCCACGCGGAAAGCTCCCTAGACATTAATAAGCTGGCTAACAGTAGTCGGGAATACCGGATGTGGGTTGCTGAACACGAACTTGGCCACGCTATTGGGCTTGATCATGCTGACCAGCACGCTAACTCAGTTATGATTCCAGCTAACCCCAGAACGGGTATCACCAGCATGGACGTGAATGCTGTTCATGAAATGTACGGCTAGAATTACTTTATGTAACATTTTCTTTTGTTAGAATAGAGGCGAGGCTTTTGGCTTCGCCTCTATTAATGTGCATATTGTCAACTTGTAGTGGAATAGTTACCACTGTTCCTATTAATTTATGCATCAGCAATATCACTAATTAACGTGAGGAGAGTGTTAAAAGTAATCAATCAAGTGGGAAGGGTAACCGTTACAATGTCATAAATTACATTCATGGTGTCATTCATACCACTTGTATGGTAAAGGTGGTGATTAAAGTGACCAGTTCAGTGGAAAATTCATACAAAGAATGTCCAACTAGTGTTATCTGGCTGGCGGGTATTTACCTTGCCAGTTTGCTGACGACTTTAGCCGGGTTGGGGCAATTAACCTCACACCTGGATCCATTCAGCCTTACAATCAGTCAACACTACTGGAACGTCTTTGGGCCACTGACTATTTCCGGACTGGGGGTTTGCTTAATCATCACGCTAATCTTGGTTAGCATTTACATCTGTCGAAAAGTTAAAGCAAGAAAAGGGGGATCACATACACATGGGAAACAACGAAAATAACAATCGCACTTATGGACCAGACGCACACATTCAAGGAAACGGTGTCCGCAAAGCTCCATGGCTTGGTCGGAACATCTTCCCAGTATTGTCATTTACACTGCTGGTATTCTGCATTGCACTAGTTGCTCTTTATCTGGCTGGGGCGATTAACTATTAGCCACGCAAGTATCTTAGAACAATTTGTTCTAGCACTGGTTACTATTTCTGTAGTACTGATGATTGCTCTGCTAGTCTCCTTCATGTACGTTGATCACCACACGTTAACCCAGTTTTTGATGGTCTTCGCCTTGCTAGCAGCAATTGTCACCGTAGGAAGGAAGATTGCTCATGAAAGATGAGGAGATCCAAAAGCTTGTCGATAATGCTTATCTGCAGGGGATGCATGAGGCCTTTGTCCGCATCAGTCAAGCCCACGCAGACAGTATTTCCAAGCTGGATAAGAAGGTGTTTGCAGGGAAGACACTCACCAACGACGAAGTAGCCCAGATTCGCAATTCTTCAGCCGTAATGGCCAAGCTTGTTAACCTGGAAAATAAAATGACGCTCGATATTAAACAACGTATTTCAGAACGCGATGTAGAAAATGGGAAAGGAGGCAAGCATCGTTATGATGTCCCTGATGTCTAACATGATCGCTCTTGTATCATTTGTTGCACTGATTGGACTGACGGTAGCCTATCTAGCTCACCCACTCCGTTAAAATTACTAAAATAACTTGGTATAATTAATTTATTGGTGGAAGCCAAAATATTTAGAAAGAAGGCTGAGAAAGTGAAACTCACTAGCGTTTCTAAATCAGCATTGGCTGCCATGCTTGTCAGTGGTGTCCTCGTGGCATCACCTGTTCTGGCAAGTGCTGACAGCGCTTCGGATGCTTCAAACGTTACGATCCAGACCACCAAGGGTAAGGCCAAGATCAACGACGACTTGAAGATCTCCGTGAAGGATAATGATGACGGCACTAAGACCATCTCTATCACTGTGCCTAACGGTGACGTCACCAAAGAAGGTTCTTCATCGCTTAATGACGCTTCTTACGACGTTAAGACTGATGGGGATGACGACAACAGCGGCAATAGCCAGACTGATGTCAGTTCTGGGGATGTTAAGAAGACAGACGACCAGAACAATGCTAAGTTCAAGATTGACCTGAACAAGAGTGCTCTTGATAACGACCAATTGATGAACGACAACCTAACTATTACGGTCAAGGACAGCAGTGGTAAGACTCTGGGTACTATCTCTGGTGTAACTGCTAACGACCTCCTGAAGGCTGCTCAACAGCAGAAGGAGCAAAAAGATGCTCAAAGCCAAAGCAGTTCGTCCAGTCAAAGTAGTAGCAGCGCATCATCAAGTAGTGCTTCATCAAAGAAGGACGACTCCAACCAGAACTCAGCAGTCATCTCATCCAGTGGCAAGGAATCGGACCCATCAGGCGCACTTATTAGTTCCAACGGTGGTAGTGATAGTTCTAAAGCTTCTAATAGTGGAACTGACACTGATCTAAGCTCTGCTTCTAACAGTTCCTCCAAGAAAGCCTCTGACAGCTCTTCTAAGGGCTCCAAAGACAATCCTGGTACAAATGCCAGTGAAGCAAACGGCAATGCCTCTAGTGGTGCTTCTGACAGCCAGACGGGGGATGCTCAGAACAATGGCGGTTCATCTGATAATGGTAACAGTCAGCCTGCTACTAATAGTGAAAATAGCCAAACAAACAGCAATAGTTCCAGCTCTAACAGTCAGCAACAGGTTTACCAGAGTGTTAGCCAACTGATTGCTGCCATCAAGAAGAATGGTGCCGGTTCTGTTCGGAATGCCAGCGTCATTGTTACACCGGCTAATGTTCAAATTGATAACGACGGTGCAACATTTGAAGGTGGCAACAGCACCCTCTTCAGTAGTTCTGAGAAGCCAAAGGACGGTGTTCTTAAGAACGGGCAATCTGTTGAAGTCACCATCAGTACTGTAGATGACAGTACCAACTTTAACACAGACGGGGATGGCCGGAACAACAACGGCAATTACGACTACTACATTACCTACAGGAATGCCCGGACACCGAAAAATGGTCCTACTAGTCAAAGCGGACAGCAACCTGGTCAAGGCAACAATGGTCAAAACGGCAACGGCCAAGGTGGCCAAGTCCAAGGCCAGAACGCTGATCAAGGCACTGGGAATGGCCAAGGCGACAACTCTGAATTACCACAAACTGCTAACGGTGGTATTTACCAAGCCAGCGCTGGTATCTTTGGCCTGATTGGCGCCGCACTTGCCGGCTTAGGACTGAAGAAGAACAAGAAGAACTAATTTAATTCAAGAAAGATAAATCCAGTTAATATCACAAGGGACGTTAGCATAGCGCTGGCGTCCTTTTGTTTATATTTCGTGCCAAAAAAGCTAAAATTATATTTGTAGTAACTTCAAACAGGGAGGGAAGCAGACATGGACAAGACGACATTGGTTAAAGTGCTAACCCAACACTTTATTGACCATCCAGATCTTAGCCAGCAGGAGGTTCTGGACTGCGTTGCCGAAGCTTACAAGACCGCTCGTGCTAGTGGAATGCAGGTCTACGAACCAATTAAGATTAAGCGTAAGACGCAGAAGGAAGCTGGATACAACGCTGAAATTCGTCCTGAAAAGACGAAAAGTCTGGAAGACGAAAGCCTTAACGATAGCTACTAGAAGCATTAATGAGAAAGAAAGCAGGCGACAATTATTAGCGCTTATAGTGACTTAAAAGTCGTTATCCCAGATAAGATCGACAAAGAATATAATCACGCCCTTACTCAAATGCAACCAGGGCGCAATACTTTAGTTGGTTATCACAAGCAGTTGGACGATCTGGAAGCTGCTCTTTACAACCCTGATCCAATTGCTCTGCTGTTAGCCCGTGAAGGTTCTGGGAAGACGGCCCTTGTTGAACAATTTATCTATAACCGTAGTAAGACCGACGATCCGCTGATTATGATTCAGCTTAACATTGAAAAATTAGGGGAATTGGGCAGCAACATGGTTGTTTCCCGAGTCCGGACACTGCTATCGGCAGTTGATGAAATCTATAAGGCCACCTTGAAAGCTAACCCAGGGGCTCATTTCCAGATGGCCTTATTCGTTGATGAAATTCATAAGCTTAGTAACTACGGGGAAGCCAGTCGTGGCAAAAAGGGGTCATCTGGGGCTATGAATGCCCTCAAGGAAGAAACCTCGCGGGGCCGGTTTCCGTTAATCGGTGCTACGACACCATACGAATACCAGGTCAACATTGAGCCTGACCCGGCCTTTGCCCGGCGGTTCTCTGTAATTAAAATTCAGGAACCAACGAACCAAGAAATGGCTCTGATCCTGCAACGGCGGATGACCCGGATGCGTGACGCAGGGGAGTTTGTACCGTCAATCAGTCAGAAAGATACCGATGACCTGGTTGCTTATTCCAACTCGTATATCTATAACCAGGCTAACCCAGCCAAGGCGATTTACGTTCTCAATAAGTGTATTGGTGCCTGTCGGCTAGCCCATTCACGGAACCCGGAACGAGGGCTCGCCATTACTCACGAAGTAATTCGGCAAGCCTTCCTGTCTATGAAGATCGATATCGACAAGGGACTTTCTGGAGTTAAGGTTGTTATTCCACCGCGGATCGACCGGGAATATAACCACGCAATTACCCAAATGAAGGCCGGCCATAACACCCTAATTGGATATCATAAACAGCTACACGACTTAGCTTCAGCTCTCTACAACCCTGATCCAATTGCACTGCTGCTGGCCCGTGAAGGTTCTGGGAAGACGGCTTTGATTGAACAATTTATCTACAACCGTAGTAAAACTCGCCACCCGCTAGCTGTTCTACAACTCAACATTGAAAAGCTAGGGGAGCTAGGCAGTGATCTGGTTGTATCACGGATACGGACGTTGCTCTCAGCAGCTGGAGAAATTGAAAAAGCCACGCGGGATGCTAACCCTAACGTGGACTTTCAGATGATTCTTTTTATCGATGAAATCCATAAACTCAGTAACTACGGGGTTGCCAGCCGTGGCGAAAAAGGATCTTCTGGGGCCATGAACGCCCTCAAGGAAGAAACTTCACGAGGCCGTTTCCCATTAGTTGGTGCTACTACGAGGTACGAATACAATATCAATATTAAACCGGACCCGGCCTTTGCTCGGCGGTTCTCCCTGATTGAAATCAAGGAACCAAAACCAGATGTTGTGGTTAAAATTATCAAGCGCCGGCTAACCGCATTACGAGAGTCTGGGGAATTCACTCCAACCATCAGTGATTGGAACGCCGATGACCTGGTTACGTACTCCAACTCGTATATCTATAACCAGGCACAACCGGCTAAGGCCCTGTACATTTTGAATAAGTGTGTCGGTAACTGCCGGATGTTACACGTTGAAGACCCATCACAAGGCCTAGAAATCTCTCACGAGATCATTCGGCAAGCCTTCTTGTCACTCAAAATTGATATTGATGAGCAGAAGGGCAATGTTAAGCTGGTTATCCCACCAGTTCTACGTAAGAAGTACAACTACTCCTTGAATCAGATGCCGATGGGGAACAACACCTATGTGGGTAATGAGGACCAGTTGGAGATGCTGGACGCCAACATGCTCAACGTTGAAACTCCTTCAGCATTGCTGCTAGGGGAAGCCGGTATTGGTAAGACCGCTTTGATTGAACAATGGATCTATAACCGGAACCAGACACCTCGGAAGGTGGCTGTTGTTTCCCTGGCCATAGAAAAACTAGGGGAGTTAGATGAGAATGTCGTTATCGCCCGGATGCGGGACCTGTTAAACGACCTGCGTCAAATTCGGCAGACAACCCTCGAAGCTAACCCCCACCTCAAATTCGATATGGCCCTGTTTATCGACGAAATTCATAAGCTTAATAACTATGGCCCTACCAGTGGTACAGAAGGCTCCTCGGCGGCTATGAACGCCCTCAAGGAAGGATTAGCTCGTGGGGCGTTCCCAATCATCGGTGCGACGACCGACTACGAATACCGTGATAACATTGTTGGAGATCTTGCCTTTGACCGTCGTTTCGGTAAGATTGCCATGCAACAGCCTACGCTGGATCAAGTGGTTGATATCATGAAGCGCCGGTTGGAAGCAGACAATGAGATTATCAAATTCAAGATCCACTGCAGTGACAAGATGTTCCATGAAATTGCCAGTTATGCTGACTCATTCATCCGAAACCAGGCTAACCCAGCTAAGTCACTGGCTATTCTGGATAAATGTACCGGTTACTGTCGGCAGGAATTTCTGCGCACCAAAGGTGAACAGGCAATTGCTATTACTCACGAAGTTATCCGTAAAGTATTCGCTGCCGAAGGGTACGCTATCGACACAATGGCTACTCCAGAACACGTTGAGAAAGTTGTCAACTCACATGTTATTGGTCAGCCTCTGGCTCTGCATGAACTGGCTGAGGTTATTCGATCTACACTGTACTCCAAACGTAACTTTGACCGTCCACTAATGACCTGTTTCTTTGTTGGATCAACTGGTGTTGGTAAGACTGAAACTGCCAAACAGCTTGCTAAAGCCTTCTTTGGCCGGCGTGACGCCATGATTATGATTAACTGTGGTGATTACGTAACTAAGGAATCAGCTATTGAGGCCCAGCACTACATTGGTGACCGAGTTCAGATTAACAAGCAACAACTGATCCTCCTAGATGAAATTGAAAAAGCTGATATTGCCGTTATGGATACGTTCATGCGGATGATCGACGATGGTATTGTCCGAGACAGTCACAATATCGATCGTTCAATCAACTCTACGGTTGTGGTTGCTACATCAAACTTGGGTGCTGACATCTTTGCACAACTGGCTGAAAACTTCCATGTTCACGAACAACAAGATCCTGACCACCTTAACCCTCGTCTTGCCGACGCATGGTGGCGTCAAGAACAGTCTGTCCGGACTGCTTTGCAGAATGGTGACGCTGGACGGAACAACGGTATTAAGCCTGAGTTCCTTGAACGGTTTAGCCTATTTGTTCCATTCCTGCCTCTGGCTAAGAAGACCATTGCAATGATTGCTCACCGTCAGATCCAACGCTTTATTGATGACATGAAGGATGCTGGCCAATACTCTATCAAGATTCAAGCACCTGATCCATACAGCCACGCTCGATGGCAACAACTCCTTGGTGAAAAGACTGAATATGGTGACGATGATCCTATCTCAGTTATGATTGCCAACGATATTATTGGCCCTGATGCTAAGACTAACGGTGCTCGTTCTATCACTCGGTATATTAACCAACAAATTAAGCCAGCTGTTATTGATGTTTTAGACTATCGGGTTAAACACCACTTGCCATACAACGGTGTCTTCCGTTTAGGTGTTAAGAATGCTGACTTCCAGACTAACAGTCGTGAACGTCCACAAGTCACCTGTGAATACATTGATTAATAGAATTCGAAACAAAATAAGCAGTCCAGATTATCATAATGAGTGATAGTTTGGACTGCTTATTATTATGTTTGGTGATATTCAACTGACTTAATCCATTGATATGTAAGCATCTATGATGGATAATTTTCTAGTATTTCGATATTGTGAAACGTGCACAACACTTGGTATAACAACATTTCCCGTTGCGGACAATTCTTGACGTTTAGATCAAAACAGCTTATCATAATCAATGTACAGAAAAAGCGATCATGGGACTAACATGATCGCTCCAGTGTTAGTCCACATTGCTGTGCATTCTTTGTGTGTGTCTTGCTTGTCAGCAAGGCGCTTTTTTTATCCGTTTGATATGGGTCTGGCTTGGCATTCAACAATGCTGATTGCAGGTTATCAAGACAGTTTACCCTAGGAGTGGGCAAAAAGTCGTTAAGAAGATTGCAAGTCATCAATAACGGTCCATCATGGAAGAATTTATTAATACTTAATTCTTCGTCGTCGATGGCACCCAATTAAGCTCAGCCAGCCCTTGCACCTTGCTGCCCCTCTATTATCTCTGTTAGGTGAGTGGTTCTTTGTATTGGCAACCGCTCCATAATGGGCGGACATCAATGAGAAACCATGAAAACTCATGTTGACAGTAGGTCGGGTGATACCATTTCCTAGCGTTCCACACTGAATACTGAATGTATCCAGCTCCCTGCACTTTCTCCCACGCGTCCTGGGAGCGTTAGCATCACGTTGATATTAACGAGTCAAGTAACGAACTCTATCCCGTGCGCTGTTCCCCGGTGTCGTGGATGGGACCGCAAAACCCTAATGCATAAGCAGGACACCACTTCCTGCCATTAACGCGATATTTTCATTTAGAGCAAAACAAAAGCCGATGCGAAACCATACCGCTACACGAGCTAAGTAAGATTTCAACATCGGCTTTTGGCCCACTTTTTATCTGGTGCGTTACTCCAGATTTTAAGTTTTCATAAAGCATCATATTTATGCATATTCTGCTTGAAAATTACGTGGAAATACCGTATACTTAATGTTGTTAAGGGCATCAAGCTAGCGACGCAATTTAGCTTGTTGCCCAAAAATCTTACTAAGGTCGTTTAGTAAGTCGCAAACCTTTGGAACTGCAATTCCAGAAGGTTTTTTCTTTTGCTTGCGTTTTCTTTACGTCTTTGATATTACACTTTTAATTTGAGAAATGCAACCACGGAGTGTGAAAATGACCGCGCTTTTTTGTCCTTAGGTGAGACGAAATTGAAGAAATGTCTACTCTTTGAAATTTATTTAGCAAAATTTTAACGTTACAGAGAAATTTTTGTATAATGAGTAGAGTAATGGATTTATTCAAAAAAAGAGAAAAAAGAGGCGAATCATTTTGCTAACTCAACTTCATGCTCTCGCATTGACTCAAATGGCCAATGCAATGAACTTCATGGGTGCTGGCGGTGAGAACACTAAGGCTAAAGGCCAAGCAATCGTCAACTCCATTATCGTTGTTGTTGCTGGTATCGGTGGCTTGTTCCTGATTGCCGTTGCCATTAAGGGGGTAGTTATGGCCCTCAAGGGTGACAACAAGGACTGGGTCAAAGCCGGTATTGAACTTGCTGTCGGTATCATCGGCGGTGTGTTCGTTGCTGTTGCCGGAGCCGTAGCATGGCGTTCATTCTTCCAAGGAATGGGTTCAGACTTCAACGTTGTTGGATAAAGTCGAATTATCGAAAGCTGGGAAAGGGCGGCGTTTCTACGCCGCCCTTTTTCCATAAGAGGCGGTGATTAAAATTGAAGACAGAACGAAATAAAACTGGAACCAAGTTTTGGAATAAAGTCAAAAAGTTTCTGTCGAGTAAACTAGTAGTATGCATTGCACTGTTAGGCCTGGCTGCTGGAGCATTTACCGTTGTGGACAAGCCTAGTGCGGATGATATTAATTTCTCTCGTGTTTATCAATACTACCTGCTGTCTAACAGCAATGGCCAAGATTTGGCCAAAGCCTCAACTGACGCGTCACAGAATAATAGTGATAGTGGCGGCGGAGGCACTGTCGGTAAGCACCTAGTAGGTATGCTGGGTAATGGTGGTAACCAAGGGAGCTTCAGTTATGACGACATTATTCAGGGCTCTGATAGTAAACCTGATGCTCGAAAATTCTCCGAAATTATGGCTACCCTATCTGGCTACAACTACATTTCGGTGCAGAACAATGGCATGAGTAAGATCCTTGATATACTTCTTCACTTCTTTGTAGGCGTTCCATTAGTTATATTGGGGTTCTTCGTAGATATCTTGTCACTATTTTGGACTGGGATCGTTAACGTTATTGCTCAGTACAACATCTTCAACCTCTTGGGGACTGCATTCGGCTACTCCAAGGTTGGTGACCAAATGGCCAAGGCCATGGGAATGAACAGTCAGAACGTTAAGAACTGGATCTCAATGGGTCTTTGGATCTTCACTGCTGTTATGATTTTCACCGTTGTTTGGGCCTTGCGTCGAGGCGGTACGAATGTCAGTGAACGGGATAAGCATAAGACATTAGGACGAGCTCTTGGACTAATTGGTATTCCAATTGTTATTTGTATGTCTTGTTCAGTCTTGTCAGATGTTACGTCCTTGTCGGATAACTCTAATCCGTCTACGGATCCAACCTTTGCCAGCTGGCTAATGGATACTGAAAGTTGGGCTAAAAAGTACAACTTTGATATTACTGTTGGTGGAATTGGCAAGGGAATCAATAGCTATTTCAGCAATGGGGAAAATACCCACGGGAACTATGTTGATCCTAACTTTAACCCTTACAGTCCGTCTAAACCTGCCGACAAGATTGGCCGACAATTATATGGCCAAGGGTTAAATGCATCACAGACCAAATTTCCTAACAGTACAATTGCAACGAGTTACTTGTTCTCTCAAACTTTTGACTCGCGTGATTACCTAGGCTATATCTCCAATAATGATATTGATGGACTTGTAAAAAGTGGGAACTTCCCAAAGAGTACCCTGTATGACTTTGACAATTCATATGATGGAAGCACCGGGAAGAAAGTTAAAGATTGGCCTGCTCCATCCGGTATCCAAAAAGCTAAGAGTGATTACTATGTTGGTGATTTGAAGAAAGATCCTAAGTACAAGGCAACGTCTGTTCAGACTTGGGAAGACCGATACATCTTTGGCGCCAAGAACACCGGGGATTTGGCTAAGTACTATAAGGAACAGCCGTCTATGGAACAGGTTTACTCAACCCGTGGCGGTGCTGGGAGTAACAGTGACGACCGTCTAACCGATGAGTCAACCTTCTTGGTGCTTAATACTGACTTCAACACTGAAGGTGGGGACTTCTCAATTGATGGTCCAACTTACGGTGCTTACGCTACGATCGCCAAGTTTGACTCTAACCGGTACGCTTACTACAAGTACTCGATGGTTGGTAACCCGATGTTTACCATTCCAGCGATGACTGTTAACGGCTTACTTAGTCTGCTGGTCGGCTTAGCTGTTATCTCAGCCCTGTGGTCTGTCGGTATTATTGACATGAACCTGCGTCCATTCCGGGCTTGGATCAAGTCAATCAGTTTCGGTGATATTGAATATGCCGAAGCTACGATGGTCTATGCATTGGGTATTGCTGCTACTGCATTAACCGTTACGTTAGTTCCAAGCGTCCTGGTTAACATCTTCCAAGCTATCGCGGGGATGCTTGGGACTCTGCTGACGGGTAACCCAGCTAATGCCAATAGCGGTGGTACAACTGTTGTTGCTTCTGAAATGCTAGGTACTTCCTACTGGGTTGGCTTTGCATTTGCTGTTCTCGGTTTGGTTGCTTACTTCTACAACTGGAACGGGTTCCGTGATAAGCTGATTGACCTTCTCTTAATTCCATGGGAATGGGCTCGCGGAAAGGGTCAAGAGCTTGAAATGTCAGCCGGCCGTGAAACTAACAGTGCCTTGATGGAAGGCCGCCGTGGAGCTAAGAACCAGCTTCAACGTAAGCGTGACCTTAAGAACAGCCTTCTTGAGGATATTAGCCAGAATGAAACTGGACTTGGCAAAGGCCTTAATAACCTCACACATGGTGCTGCTGGTGACCGGGCAACCAAGGCTTTGGAAGGCCGTGCATTACGTGGTGACTACGCACTAGACAATGTTGGTCATGATCCGTTCAAGACAACCAAGGAACTTACCATGGATGCCATTCGGAACCGTGGTGTATCACGGCGTCAAGCTGCCCGTGAACACGGCTTAGCTGCAAATGTTAAGTCGCCTGAGTCTATTGCTCGTGACTTTGATAAGAATGCCACGCCAGATAAGGCTCTAAGCGATGACAACCTAATGGACAAGGATGGGCAAATGAACTCCGACAACCCATATATTTCCCCAGAAGACAAGAAACAGATGGAGAATGTTAACGGCGATCTTGGCAAGCTTGCTGACGATGGCCTTAAAGAAGCAGCTATCTTGACGGGTGCTGCTAAGGGATTAACCCCTAAGGAGCAGGAACAGCTAGACGCTGATCATGCAATGGAGGATAAGGTACTTGGCAAAGAAGGCGCTGAGGACTATCGGAACCTTCAGCACAAACTCGCTCAAGGCAAGCCATTGACTCCTGAAGAGCAAGCTCGTCTGGACAAGTACAACCATCAATTGCAAGCTGCTCAAAAGGGCGCTGAAGAAGATGCCCTGGGTGCTAACGCCTACAAGGACTATCAACAGCTTAAGCAGAAGCAAGCTAATGGTGAGCCACTTACTCCAGAAGAACAGAAACGGCTGAATCAGTACGAGAAGAACATTCAACAAGCGCAAGCTGATCATGCTCGCGAAGTCCTTGGGCCAAAGGGCTACCAAGACTACCAACACCTGAAGGCAAAGCAAGCTAGTGGCCAACCGCTCACTCCTGAAGAGCAACAACGTCTGGATAAGTACGAACGTAAGCTGAAGGCAAATCCAATGAGCACTAAACAAGCTCTGGGTGCTACTGCGTACAAGGACTACCAGCACTTAGCTAAGAAAGTTGCCAGTGGCCAGAAGCTCACTCCTGAAGAACAACAACGGTATGACCAATACCGTAAGACTATGGAGGCACAAGGTGTCAACCCTGATGGTCTGAAGGGGATGGATAGTCTTGAACAAAAGGCTGCTCCATTGCTGAGCGACCACGAAATGGAAGAGGAAAACGCTTTACAAGAGCAAGCCGGTCAAATTCTTGGCAATACTGGGTTACAGACATACCAAGAACTTGAACAAAAGGTTATTTCTGGTCAGCCTCTTACACAGGATGAACAGAAACAACTTGATAGTTTCAAGAAGAAACTTGTTAGCGGTGGAATGAAGCCAGCCCAAATCAAGAAGTTTAATAATCTTCAGAGCAAGAGTGGAAATGGCTTGTCTGTCAACCAAAACAAGGCTTACCAAACCCTGATGAAACAAGGTGCTCAAGCCAGTGGCATGAATGCTCACAGTATGCAAGAGTTCTCTCAACTGAGTCGAAAAGCTGCTAAGGGTGAGATCACTGACGAAGAAAAGAAGAAACTCGCTAACTACACTCGGCGCCTTGAAAAGCACATGAAGCCAGAAGATGTTAAACGGCTACGTCAATTAGCTGGGCGTCGGGTAACTGGACGACTTGACCCTAAGGAAATGAAGCAGTACCAGATGCTCCAGGACAAGCACATTATGAGTACTCGTGGTATGGCTAACTTGTCAGCTGGGCAACGTGGCCAGCTGGAGAAATTCCAGATGCAACGTGACGATATTGTTCGTCAACAGGCACCTGCTATCATGGGCAAGATTCAACGGTATGAGAACATGCAGGGAGAACTTAGTGCTTCTCAAATGAACGAGTATCGGAGCCTAAAGCGTCAAGCTCGGGTTATCGCTGATGGCGCTATGCAACCAACGGAGCTTAAACAGTATCGTCGGTTGAACACCTTGGCGCATCCAAGAATGGCTAATGGTACATCATCGACCATGACACGGGGTGAACAAGCTCAGTACAAGAACTTACGGAGCAAGATCACCAGCGGAATGTCTAGTCAAGAACGAGCCGAAGTTAATAAACTTGCTACACAAACGCAAGCCAATGCTGCCCAAATTTCTGATAAGAAAGATAAAATTATTCAGAATGTTCAAAACACAAGTCATATTAATGCAGCACGTCAAGTAGCGCTCGAACGGGCTCATAAGATTAACCAGCAGCTTCGCGCTATGCACCAAGCAACTCTTAACCTGTCAAGCCATGGTACGCCGCGTGATGCTCAACAAATTACTGATGCTTACAGTGAACTCCTGAGCTCATCACAAAGCGACCCACAACTGCACCAACAAGTTCTGTCTGCAGCTAAGGGCTACTACCGTGATATGAAGAACTTCGAGTTTGTCGCTCCAGGGTCCATTGATACTAATGGTGACGGTCAGATTAACGCACTTGATGCTGGCGGTTACTACGGTAATCATGCTAATGGAGAAGATGCAAAGAACTATTCTTCTTCAATGGACAAACTACGTCGAAAGCTTGACACCGACGTCAGCTAATAATTGAATTAGATAGTCGAAAGGCCCCGGGATTGTTGAATTCCCGGGGCCTTTTCGTGTTCCAAGGCGTTTAATTTTACAAAAAATGCTCGTATAATGTTATTGTATACAAATCCTAAGCAAGAAAGGAAAGTGCGATCCATGGATAATTCAAATGCACTAAGTCTGGCCATCAACATCATTAATGCTGACGACCAAGTGACTGACAGCTTAAAAGATGCTAACCTGCAGACGCATCAGACCAGTGATGGTATTGCGTTTGCATATGATCCAGATGCTTATGATACTTACGATGAACTGGCTGATGATACTCTTCCAACTATTAAGCTGGGGTTTATCAATGAAGACGACGACGAATATTATGATCAGCCAGATCTGACACATTCTTTGGCAGACTACATGGGTGTTGACGATGATGATATCGACTTAAGTACTTTACCAGACATTGCCGACTTTACTCAGGAGAAGCAAGACGACATTGATGCAGCACGTCAAGCTTTAATTGACAAGTATTACAGTAATGATGATTCAGTGAATATAGGGAGCGACAATGCGGACCAAGAACCGCAAGCCTTGGTTAGCGGTACCAACGCCAACAGCCAGATTGATGAAGTTAATTCAGCAATGAGTTATGACCCGTCAACGGCAACATTCAGCTCCTCAAGTGATATTGATCGTTCATCTACCACAGGTCAAAACAATGCTCAACCTGCTCCTGTACCAGCATCAAACAATGATGCTCCTGATGATTGGAGTGCTGCTGCAAATGAAAGCACTGGCCAAGAAAACGCCAGCCAAGACAATACCGACAATAGTCAACCATTTGCGGAAAAACTGCCATCTATCAATGGCGATAGCTCTATTCAGCCAAAACCATCTAAGTGGCTGGATATTGCTCGTGAAATGTTTGCTGATGCTGATCACACCGAAATGGTTGAATTTGACCCAAACACTCGGAAACAGCTTCAACCACAAATCCTTGCCGTTGAAAAGAACATTGCTGATGGGCGAGGCGCAGGCGTTGCTCGGATCTATAAGCGAATTAAGGATCAGCTCCCTGAATTAAGCAAGGCTTTTGAAGCTGACTTTAAAGAAAGCGCCGATAAGCACAATGATGCAATGGACGTCATTGACGCTAATGAAAAGGATGACATTGAACGTATCACTAAGCAGGCGAGTGAAAAGTATGATAGTGATCGTGAAGCCTTTATTGCATCTAAGCACGATGCCTTAGGCGCCCAATATGATGCTGAAAACAAAGATAATCACAATAAGGCCTTAACAGCTAAGCTTAATGAAGTTCGGGCTAATAGTGAAGCCCTGCGTCATCAAGAGAACAGCAAATTTAAGACCTTTAAGCAGAAAGAAAAGGAACGCTACATCGAAAATGAGATCCGGAAGAATCTCGAGATTAAGGATATTATTAGTGACTTCAATAAGCTGATTAACGCTGACATGAAGACACTGACTGATGAGAGTACTCACTTTGCTGACCGTGTTGGTGTCATGACCAAACAGATTGTTTCTAAGCTTGAAGAATCGAAGAAGGAGTCTGAAAGCTGGAAGAATAAATACAATGCACTTCATGATAGCTACACGCAAAAGGTTGATGCTAGTGTAGCGGACCAAACCAGCCGGAACCTGACGGTAATTCGGGAAGAATTGAACCAAAAGGAGAAGGAACTTCACTCACGCGCTGAGGAAAATGCAACGTTAAAGGGTGCATTAAAGAATGAACAGAAGAAGAGCCGAGATCTTGACTCAGTTGTTAAGCAATACAAAGCGCAGCTTGAATTGCTGAAAAATCACCCAGCACAAGCGGCTGCTGGTTACTATTACCCGCAGCAAGGCATGATGGGGCCGATGCAAGTGCCCATTCAGCCACAGCCACAGCCACAAATGACACAGGCACCACAGATGCCCACTCAGCCACAGACCCAGGTTCCTCAACAAACACAAATGACGCAAGCAACCCAAGCAACTCAAGCTACGAATACTCCTGAATCACGTTCAGAGCAAAAGAAAAGCCACCGTGGCGGACGCATTGCTGCAACTGTCGTTGGGGCTTTGGCTATTATTGGATTGAGCATTGGCGGAACTGCTATGGCATTTCAACACCACGAAGGTCAAGTACAAACAGAACAGTCAAGCTCAGTTAGTTCCTCAACATCCAGTACACAGCCAAGCGTTGCTAGTGACAACGCGGTAAAGAAGTACAAGGCCGGAGATACTTGGACTTACCACAACAAGGATGATAACAAGAACTACACTGTAACGATGGATAATGCTACAACGGGTCACTACACCGACAAGAATGGCCAACAGCACACCATCACCTTGAGCAACAATAATTAGGATTAATTGCTAATTGAGAATTAGGGAGGACTAATCATGGGAGATTATACAGTTAAAGACACTCTTACCAACAGTAATAGCAACAACAATGACAATCAAAGCCAGCAACAGGCACAGCGAAATCAATCAAGCCAGCAAAATGGCCGACTTGTTGTTAAGGATGAAAATCAGGGCAGCCAAGGCGCAACTGCTACTCAGCAAGAACTGCCACAGACCGGTATTAATAGCTATGCGCCACAAATGATGTTTGGTGGCTCAGCGGTTTTATTGATGCTAGCAGTTGCCTTTAAACTTGGTACCTTAGTTAATCGGAGATGATAATTAATGGCCCAGCCACGAGAATATTCAGGGAACAAGATGTCCCTGCGCTCATCGGCCGGCGACCAGATCCATAGAATTGAATCAATTTCTGGTAACCTAGGCTCAATCGGTGACACCTTGGTTTCAACGATGAAGAGTATTATTTTAAGCATCGTTGTCTTGGCGTTACCAAACATTTTTATGATTTTTATCTTCATGTATGGGTCAGGGATCAAGAACCTTAAGCATACCTGGATACCTATTCTGATGGTTGTTATCGGGTCAATCTTAATGTTCTTAAATGTGTTTTTTGTTAACCCGTCGCGTGGGTCTCAGCTTCTTGTTAGTTTCGACTATTGGCGAAAGCTCATTGCTGATAACCATAAACGAGAACTGGTTAAATACACTCCGTATCGCTTCGCTCGGCAAGATGCTTCTCGTGCTTCACTTGAGAGCGTCTATAAGGGACACAAACGGTATACAGCGGTGATCAAGGTTCATGGGACTGTATCGCAGACAAGCTTTGATAACGATTTAACCCAGTTGGCGGTAATTAATCGGAATTCACTTCGAGCTCTTGAACGGACCACGGTTAGAACAACGATTAACGTTATTGGTAAACCAGCAATTGTTCCCAAAACCATTGCTCGGAATGCTACTCCAGGAATGGAGCAACGCCTGTCTGAAATAACGCGGACTGTTAATAACATTCGCAATGCACAAACACTTGACACTTACCTAATGATTGATTCACCAACATGGACTGAACTACAGAAGAAGGTCAATAACCAGATTGTCTTCTTCCGTCAAGGCCTCGTTGTCACCGCTCAGGTCTTGGCTGGAGATGAGCTGAAAGAAACAATACACAAATTGTTTACGTAAACATGTTGTAAGTAAGGAGAGGGGATAAACTCAAAGAGTTTGTCCCCTCTTTGCATTAGTGGCACTATCGAGTGTTTTTACAGGCTATATTTGTTAAAATAGAAATTAAGTGAAAAGAGGGCGGATATCTTATGTTTGGTTTTCGGAAACGCAAGAAAAAGAAAAATAATAAAAAGAAAATGGCACGAAAAAACGGGCGCAAGCGTAAGTTAACACGAGAAGAAAAGAAGACAATTAAGCGACGCAGGAAGCGGGCTGCAAAGCGGCGGTCGCACTTTGCTGGGCAACGTGGCTTCTTCAATGATTCTGGATACGTCGAATATGACGGATACGTTAGAGTGGGCAAAGACGGCGAATACATGACAATGTATGATGTTCACTTTAAGTATGGAACCTACAACCCAGCACCAATTGGCTGGCTAAACATGCTGATTCCATCAGGCCTGCTTCGGAAAGGCCACATCTATTTTGCTTACCGTGAAAAAGGTATGCCAAAGAGCGACGAAGATGATACATTATCACGTCGTCTGCGTGCTCGGCAGGTTACGATGATGAACCAAAAGGAAAGTTCAGACGTTCGTGAAACTTCTAAAAAGGAAGCTGAAATGAACGATATTGTGCTGACTAAGCAGTTAGCCAAAAGTGAGCACATTATTGACTCTGATATTTCCTTGATCGTTAAGGCAAAAACCCCGGAGCGGCTTGAGGGTACGATCAGGGAACTGCGTCAGAACTATAAGGATCGTGGTATTGTTGGAGTTATGCTAACTCGGAAGACCTCTCAGGAAATGGAAGCCTTTCTTAACTTGCCACACCACGTTTATGGAAATGCATGGCATGGATCGGATATGGAAACGGTAGCGGCTTCTCGGATGTTTCTTCCGTCTTCAGGCTTTGCAGATCCTCAAGGAACAGTTGTCGGTACCGATATTCACTCATATCTGGTTAATACGCCGTCAATCATTGATTTTAACAACATCAGACACGCTGTAATTATGACTGGTGGGGTCAAAGGCCGAATTAGTATTGGCGGCATTGAAGGCTCCGAAATGGTGCCAAACTTTGGCTCGGCCTGGGCACATGTTATTGCAGACGATAACTACCTGGTTACAGGGACTCGGACACATCATATTGTCCTGGTGCCATTCAATTACCATGCTTATGACAACAAAGTGTTTGACCTGAGTTCAAAGTACACGATCAACTCACTGGAAACCTATGGTAAGCCAGAAACCGTTGAGCAGGATGCTAACGCCAACTTTGATAAGATTGTTGAAATCATCTTGATGCTGATGGAAGACGAAGATCCAGATCCGGCTATCCGGGGGACATTATATAATCAGCTTTTGAGCTGGATGATCTATCGGGCTAACGGGAATGGGCTTTACTCTGCTAACCCTGAACATGAACCTACTTTGGCCAACCGTATTTTAGCCACTCAGGACCACGAAACCTACCCGACGTTGCAAGACTTTATTCCAGAACTGCAGTCGATGGTTGCAGATGAGGCTAAAAAAGGTGAGCAGGCTCGGAAACGTGCTGAAATCATCTTAAACGCTGTTCGGAACGCTTCACGGCGTTTCCCACGAGTATTCAATGCCAAAACAAACATTCCTGATAAACTAACCTGGGACGACCGGAACATCTATTATGATCTTTCTCACCTAGGTGGTAGCAAGATGATCAAGGGTGCCATGTTCTTAAACGCACTTGCCTATGTTACTAACCGTGCCGCACCTGGTGACATGATTGTCATTCACGGGCTTGATGCGGTTAAGGTTAAGCCAAGTATCTTAAAACCTTACCGCGACATCATGGACAGAAAAGATATTGGACTAATTACAACCTTTGAGGAACGTAATGACCCAGATATGAACGTAGTAACACTAAATGACTTCATTCACCCACTAGTTGACCAAGACTTGGTTGTTATCGGCGGAATTCAGAAAGACTCCAAACAACGTATAGCTGACTCGTGGAGCCGTTCACTTCCGCAAGTGGTAGAAGATGATTTAAGTAATAACCAGGACAGCATCTTTTATGTTTACCGGGCTAGGGACTTTGGCAGTGCGGTAATTAATACACACCTCATTCTTTAAGTTTTGATAGTATAATTTGCTTGAAATTAGTTAAGGAGGTGGAGAAAATTTGCATCTTTCTAAATCACGACGTCTCAGGGCGTGGCTGATGTTGTTCACTATTTGCATACCCTTCTTGCTTACTTCTGGAAGAGTAGTACATGCAGAAGTCACTGAAGCCGGTGGTAATGACTTTTGTTATGTTGGTGATTCCAATAGCGGTGGCAGTGACGGAACTGGTGTTGCTACGAAGGATAAAGTTGACACGGTTCCAATTACTATTTCAGATGAAAGCAAGACCGGCAAGGCTGCCATGAAGGAGATTGCCGATGCCATTGGTGAAAAGCTTAATATCTTGCCGGCATTGGTTTATGCCCAGATGTGTCAAGAAAGTGGCCCTAACGGTGATTCTCAGGAAGCCGTTAACGATAAGAACTTTTCTGGTATTAAAGGCTCCGGAGGGGGAGTTGCTACCGATGACGGTGGTCAATATCAAAAGTTTAATTCCCTAAGTGATTATGCCAGTCGGTTCGCTGCTATTCTAAAAAACGATGGCCTTTCTGGTGTCCAGGACCCGAGTGAATATGTCCATAAGCTGAAACAAATGGGCTACTTCACAGCTCCAGAATCAACTTATGAGGCAAATGTTAAAGCTTTGATGGCTGGCTACTATGGAGCAGATGCTAACGGTGCTGCTTCCGCTGCCGGTGCTTCTGGTGAGGATAGTGCTAATGCCTTAGGAAGCTGGCACAAAGGTGATGAATCATTTGCTCCAGATAGTCTTGATACGACCTTTACAACTGGCTTCGGTGGTGGTGAAGAGCAACAGGCCGAGGATGATGCTGATGATGCTCAATCTGCTAACCAAGCTACCGGTGACTGGCACAGTAAGAACTCATCGTCATACAAGAATGCTAAGAAGATCTTTAACGTTCTGACCAAGAAGATGGGCTTTAGTGGTGCTGGTGCCGCTGGTGTACTTGGGAACTTCGCCATTGAATCCAGCTTCAACCCACAGGCAAGCAACGGTTCTCACTTTGGCTTGGCTCAGTGGTCACAATCTCGTTTGAATGCCGGCAACATGAAGGGCTATGATCCGTCAACACTGACATTTGATAACGAAGTTAAACTGATGCAGAGTGAATTGAATGGGGCTTACAAGTTAGCCAAGGATAAGGTTGGCCATGCAACTTCTGTTCAAGATGCTGCCGTCCAATGGGATAGCCTATATGAGCAATCAGGAGGTGCCTCAGACGACAAGCGGATTGCTGCTGCACAATTCTTCTACAAGGAGTTTAACGCGTCTGATATCGACGCAAACGACAGCCTGCTGGGTGCTGCTTCAGATGCCGCAGCTGCTGGTGCTGCTGACGATCAGCAGAGCAAGCAGAACAGTGGTGCATGTAATGGTCAAAATGGCCAGGCTTCCGCTGGCGAGTGGACATGGCCATTCAAGGATGTACCAAAGTCTGGCCCAACACACTGGGAAGATGGGCAACAATTTGGCCATACTAGCTATGCCCGTGGTGGAGGTAACTTCCATGATGGCTTTGACTGGGGATCTGCCATTTACCATGGCGATATTCTGGCAGTTCACGGTGGTACTGTCTACAAGGTTGAAGAAAGTGGCGATGGCCGTGGCTGGCACATTGATGTTAAGTCACCTGATGGCTACTACGAAACCTACCAGGAATTCACGAGTAGCAAGAGCGACATCAAAGTTAAGGAAGGCGATAACATCCAAGCCGGGCAGCCAATTGCTCATCTGAGTTCAAGCCACCTGCACTTAGGCATTAGCCGTAAGGAAATTGAGAAGGCTCAAAGCAGTGCTTTTACAGACGATGGCACTTGGCTTGATCCAATCAAGGTCATTAAAGGTGAAAACATCGACCAGAAGTAATTAAGACAAGAGAAAAGAAAAGGAGACTATAAATATGCAAATCTATCCTTCGCAAGGGAGCCCTGATAAATGGGCTCAGCAAACGATGAAGATTACTGCAGTCGAGGTTGACGACGAACACGACTGTGTTGACGGTGCGGTGGCGTATGATCTTCCAGCTTACAACAACCAGAAGCTTACTGACCACATGGTGCCAACAATCTTTGTTAAGGTATTTGGTACATACGGAACACGTTATTACACAGTGAATTTCTTTAGAAACCCGTTTAAGAAGCGTACTAAGCAAATCGATGATGCCTTAGCCGGATCAATGTATCAATACGCAATTACCAGTAAAAAGAAGACAACTGATGCCTACAATAAAGTTGCTCAGCGTAACCGTAAGAAGGTTCAACTACAATTGTTTGCTACTTACTTAATCATGTTTGCCCTGTTCTTTATGGGTATGTTCCAGCAGATAACGTCACACAGCTTTGACTTATCGCTATATGCAGGCATCTTTGGCTACCAGCTACTTTTTATCCTGGCCTACTGGGGTGGCGTAACGTTTCTCTTTGATCTAGGCTTGGCTATTGATGCCGTTATCCACTACAGCAAGCGGCAGAACTATCATCTGATGTTCTTTACCGTTGCTCCAATGGTATTTGGCTTTGCTCTACTGGACCCGGGAATGGCATTCATTAGTTTCTTATTCCTGGTATGTTTAGCGGCTTGGAGCATTATTGCTTGGATAACAAAGGTTGAAATGCCGCACGACTTCGTGTACGTCGGTGAAGAGGAGGCTTCAGCTAATGATTAAAGAAATTGCTACGGGTGTTATCACGGTAGCTGCGATTACTATTGGTGCTACTGCGGCTACTCAAGGGATCAGCTCCAACAACCCAATTAAGAGCAACAAGCGTGACTACAACACCAGCCTACAGGTAAAGAACCGCTATGATCGTATGACCCGCGACTTGTCCAAGGATCAAGTTGCTCGTGCGATGGTCAAGGGCCAAGTTAACTTGGATGATGCCAAGAAAGACGCTAGTGATCGTGTTAATAATGCCTTCAACGTGGCGTACAATAACGTTGGCAAAGATCAATACGGTGACGCTAAGAAGAACATTACTAAACAGTTAGGTAAGGGACATTTCAGCACTAGCTTGATCAACCTAATTAACCCTAATAACGCCATTCCATACTCCAACCACTTGGAAGAATGCAAGATTGGCTATGGGGAATACGATCCAGCCACCCATGAGATTCCAATGGTCATGACTGTTAAGTACAAGGCTACTGACGCGTCAAAGAACGACTCAAACGATTACTGGACGGCAGTCTACAACGTTAAGACAAAGACGTTCTCGCAGGATAACCGAAAAGCAATTGTTCCACCGCAGAGTAACCAATAAGGAGGGCAAAGCATGACTGAACATACAAAAAATGTGTTGTTAACCCTTAGCATTATCTTATTGGTAATTGCCAGTGGTGCATGGATAGGGGTTAAAGTTGATTCTGCCCGTTGGGCTGTTAAGTCAATTAACATGAGTAAACAGGCCAACAAGGCACAAAGTAACTATCAAAAGAAGTTTAACCACCTTCAATACGAGGTTAACCAAGACAATTCCCACAGTAAGGATCCAGTTCTGAAGTCAATGAGCTTGCAAAACGGGTCTGAGTCGTTGATTAAGAGTGTTGGTAATCGATTCTTCAATATTCTTTATACGTGGGATAATGCGAACCAATACGCGGCCCGCAAACAGAAGCTTTCTAGTATTACCGGCGACAAGCTGCTAAAGGACAAAAACGTCTTCGGCAATAAGAGTGCGGTTGATATGGTAAAGGCAACCGGCCTATCTTCAAACTTTGATAGTGCTCATTACTGGATTGAGAGTGCTGACGACCATAATATTAATGCGCTTGTTACGGTTAAGTACGATTCAGCTTATTCAGGAAGCCCCTCAGGCACGGGGATCCGGACATATGAGCTGACATACGACAAGGGGCAGCAAAAGATCACTAAACTGAGCCTGATTCAGAACAGTGTTGAGCAATAATCAAAATAAATTAAAAAAATATTTTGAGCCTGTAAGCGTTGGCATAACAGCGTTTACAGGCTTTTTGCATTTTTAGTTTAAAAGAAATTTGCCTAAATCACTTTACAAAATCTAAAACCTATGTATACTTTATAAGTGTAAAAGATATTTATAAAACATATTGAAAAAGTTAAATATGTTTTATGCCTGCGGCAGTCCTTACATAAAGTCCAATAGACATTACGCGAGGTTCTGGCGTAAAATGTAAATGTTGATTAATTGTTGATTAAAGGAGTGTTTATTATGACTGAAAATAAGAAGAGCTTACAAAAGAAAGTTGCTGAAACTGTTGCTGTTGCTGCTGCCACCGTTGCCGGTGTTGCCGTAGCCAACAATGTTCACGCTGATACTGTTAATGCAAATGATCAGAGCCAAACTGTTCAAGATGCACGTCAACAAGCTATCAAGAATGCTGAGCAAGGTGTTCAAACTGCTCAAGACAATCTGAACTCCGCCAACACTGCTAACAGTGCTGCTCAAAGCGAACTGAACAGTGCCCAGGGCGAACTGACCAGCGCACAAAACGCTGCAAAGCCACAACAGGGCCAAGTTGACCAAGCTCAAAGTGAGGTTAACAACGCTACTACTGCCAACAGTGCTGCTCAAGATGAATTATCAAAGGCAGAACAAGCTGCTCAAAGCGCTACCCCTGAGAATATTCAAAAGACTCAGGACAGTATCGCTAGCCAAGAAAACCAGATCAAGAATGATCAACAAGCCGTTAGCGATGCTCAACAAGCAGCCGACCAAGCCAACACTGACGTTAAGAACGCCCAAGATGCTCAATCTCAGGCTCAACAAAACGTTAATGGCAAGCAAGCCATTGTAGATGGTGCTCAGAAGAACTTGGACGCTGCTAAGGATGCCTTAAACGGCGACAGTTCAAAGCTTGACCAAGCACTTGCTGACGCTAAGGCTAAGGTTCAAGAAGACCAGAACAACGTTAGCCAGAAGCAGGGTGACTTAACTAACGCTCAAAATGCTCAATCTGATGCTCAAAAGAAAGTTGACGAATACGGTAATGGTGCCACTGATGCCCAAAAGCAGGCTTTGAGTGATGCTCAAAACACTGCTAAGAACGCTCAAAAGGCCTTAGACCAAGCTACTGATGACGAAGCCGACGCCCAAACTGACGTTAACAACAAGCAATCTACGGTTAACCAGAAGCAGGAAGCCTACAACAACGCTGAAGATGCTCTGAAGGGTACTAATGCAGAACAACTGCAGAAGAACCTGGAAAAGGCTAACGCAGATGTAGCTGCTGACCAGGAAAAGGTTAACCAGGCTAAGACCGCTAAGAACGCCGCTGAAACTAACAAGACTAACGCAGACGCTGCTGTAGCTGCAGCTGAAAAGAGCCAGAAGCAATCTGCTGCTGACGTTACTGCCAAGCAAACCGCTGCTAACAAGACGCAAACTGCATTGAACAATGCTAATGCTGACCTGAAGCAGGCCCAAGACAAGGCTCAAAAGCTGGAAGACCAGCTGAACAGTGTTAACACGATTACGCTGCCAAGCGGTTATGTTCAAACCTTAAAACAATTTGAAGATGCCGTTGAAGCAGGGCACTACGATACTGCTAACCAGCTGAGCAACGCGCTTATTGGCTATGATCAGGAAGCCAAGAAGCTTAATGAGTTTAAGCACAACGACTCAGATAAAAAAGTGATGGTCAACGTTAACAGCATGACCACGGATCAACAACAAGAATTAGCCCTGTACGTTGCATCTTTAATTAATCAAATTCGTCAACAAGCTGGCACTTCTAAGATCATGGTTACTCCAGCGTCAATTGCTCTTGGAAATAAGATTATTCAAGAAGGGTACAATGATGCTAATTGGGATGTGTTTGGGCCACACATGAATGATGGCCAAGGGCACAATAATAGTTATCTTCAAAAGACCAATACGGCTGAAAATGTTGACGGTGCATTGACTACCTGGAGCCCTAATGATGAAGGACAATGGGTAAAGAATCCGTATAACGCGAACCAATCAATGGATGCTTTGAAGGAAGATATTTATCTTGACTTTATGGCTATGATGTTTGAAGACGAAGATTCAAGCTGGGGCCACAGTTTAAACTTTATTAATTATGGCGCTCTTAATTCAGCTGAGAATTCCACGCTGGGCTTTGGATACGATAAGTATGGTTACTCTCACTATGAGTTCACTAGTGCAACAGCAGACAACCATCTTGGCGATAACCCATACATTATTCCGTCAAACGATGAATTAGTTGCTGAATACAACGCAGCTCAAAATAACCAAAACAAGAAGCAACAAGTAGCTGATGATGCCAAGACTGCTAATGACGCTGCTCAGCAAGCCCTTAAGGATGCTCAATCTGATAAGGAAGCTGACGACCAAGCAGTTGCTAATGCACAAACTAACCAGGCAAATGCAGCTACTGCTCTGAATGATGCCACTAATGCATTGTCCAACGCAGAAACTACGCTTGACAACGCTAAGACCGCACAAACTAGTGCACAGCAAGCTGTTGACAACCTGAGTGCTGATCTCAAGACTAAACAACGAGCTGCTGACAAGGCTAGTCAAGAACTTAAGGCCGCTCAATCAGCACTGGCTGATGCTCAAAGCAACCTGACCGCAAAGCAAAGTGCTGTTCAAAATGCCAAGAATGCTCTTAAGCAAGCTAACCAGGCTGTCGCTGATGCACAGAAGCCTATTGATGACACCAACGCCTCTGCACAGCGGATCAAGGATGACTTGGCCCAAGCTAAGAAGGCTACTCAGAACGCCCAAACTGCTCTGCAGAATGCCAAGGATCAATTAGCTGCTGACCAGAAGCTAGAGCAAGCTGCTCAACAAGCCGTTGACAACTTCAATGCTGATCAAGCAACTAAGCAGGCAGCCGTCACTAAGGCTCAACAAGCCCTTGACCAAGCTAAGGACCAATTAGCCGATGCTCAAAGTGCTTTGAACCAGGCTACCCAGAAGCTGAATGACCTGCAAAAGACTGCTAGTGCTAAGGCCCAAGCCGTTACTGCTGCTAAGGATGCTGTTAAGAAGAGTCAAGCAAAGCTGGATGAACTTAACAGTCAATTAGCTGCCATGAAGAATGCTCCAGCACAATTAGCTGCTGCCCAGAAGAAAGCTGACCAAGCTAGTCAAGCCCTGGCTGCCGCTAAAACTAACCTGCAGAAGCAACAAGCTGCCTTGGTACCATTCACGGAAGCTATTAAGCAGGCCCAAGCTAAGGTTGCTGACGCACAACAGAAGGCTGATCAAACTGCTCAAGCTGTTAAGACCGCTCAAGACAACCTTAACAAGGCTAATGCTAAGTTGACGGATGCTAAGACGACTGATGCACAGCGTTACGGTAAGCAAGTTGTTGTTAACCCAATTAACATCACTGCCGGTGAAGCTGTTCCAGATCCTAAGTTAGCTAACTCCTTGACTCTGCCAGTTCGGACTAATGGAATCAACGCTGTATCTTTGGTAGTCAACAACGGCACTGCTGCTGAACTGCCAGCTGGCACTACTGCCGAATGGGCTAACAAGGCTCAAGTTGAAGCTGATGCTCAACACGCCGGCAACTACGCTGAAGATGTTCTAGTAACCTTCCCAGATGGCTCTCAAGTAACTGTTAAGGCTCAAATGAACGTTGCCGCTAAGACTACTACTCCTTCTGGCACTACTAACACTGGCAATGGTTCCACGATTGGTGTCAACGGTGCTACTACTAACGGAAGCAACGGCTCAGCACAGGCAACTACTGGCAACGGTGTAATGAGTAACACCAGCTCAGAGGCTACAGGAGCCGCGGAGAACAACTTTGCAATTGCTGATGGCGAGAACTCCAGCATTATGACTCGTGAAGCTTACAAGGCTTCTCAGAAGGCACAGAAAGGTGCTCTTCCACAAACTGGCGATGCTAAGCAAACTGGGTTGGTTGCTCTTGGACTGGCAGCAGCTTCAATGCTGGCTGGCGCACTTGGCTTCCAAAAGCGTGAAAATTAAGATATAATTTTTCAAGTGAAAAACACTCAATTTTAATCAACAAAAGAGCCCTCTCTCATTGCGAGAGAGGACTTTTTCTGTTGCTAGGAAGGAAGTCTCATGACTAATCAATATACTTTATTTGAAGAGTACTATCGCAAGTGGATCCACATGTACAAGGAGGGATCGGTTCGCCAGATAACACTGGATCGCTACTATCTAACGCATCGCGAATTAAAAAAGCGGTGGCCACGAGTACGCATGTGTGATCTGGACCACTACATTTATCAGAAATTGATTAATGACTACGCAGAGGATCACGAATATTTAACTGTTAAGGCTTTTCATCACCACTGCAAGGCAGCCATTACGGATGCACTGGACGACGGCATTTTAACGCGAGATCCAACACGACATCTTACGCTAAAAGGAAAACAGCCCAAGCCAAAGAAGGCTAAGTATTTGAGCTTGCTAGACCTAAAACGCGTCTTAAACCAGCTTAAGCTCGGTGGCCGGGCTGATACGGACTGGCTTATCTTTTTAATTGCCAAGACGGGGATGCGTTGTGCGGAAGCATTGGGCGTTACACCAGAGGACTTTGACTTTGAAAATAATACACTTCGAATAAACAAGACGTGGGACTATAAGTCGTCAAAGGGTAGTTTCCAGCCCACAAAAAACAAGTCATCTATTCGAGTTATCGATATTGACCCTATAACAGCAGAACAGTTTCAAAAATTGACGCGGAAAGCTGATCCGGACTGGCCTATTTTTGTGCCTAAAACTAAAAGGGTCTATACATCGACTATTAATAATAGATTACGTATATATTGCCGCCGAGCGGGTGTGGAGCCTATTTCCGTCCACGGGCTCCGCCATACGCACGCATCGTTATTAATCTATGATGGAGTTTCTATACCAAGCGTAGCCAAGAGGCTGGGGCATTCCAACACAATAACAACTCAGCAAACATATCTTCATATCGTAAAGGAACTAGAAGCTCGGGACAATCAAAAAATCATGGAAAATATGGTTCGCCTGTCTTAGGCGTTTATTTGATTAATATTATTATTTTACGGGAATAAATGTGTTTTTACGACACATCATAGTGATAGTGAATGCTTGATGTTTTCCTAATGGGAGGAATAAGTGAGAAATTCGATAATGCATCATTTCTTACTTGCCAATAGTACCAACCACCATCTTTGGCATTTTCTTGTTTCTGAGCCTCCGTTGTAGATGACTCTCCCGGCTTAATGTGCAAAGAAGGAGTTGTAGATACATCTTTTCCAGTGTTTGGATCATAATTTTGCTCTAAATTCCATTTTAAGGTCATTCCATTAGACACTGAAGCTAAAACTGCGCCACCATCATGGTCGTAAATGTTATCGCCATTGCCGTATGAATGATAAGGTTCTCGATGTTGGATTGCATCTGTGGGATCCGCATAAGCGTTACCATTAGCATGAACTTTTGCTTTCCCACCAGGAATATTATATAGCTTGCTCCCATTAAGAGCCTGAACTGCTTCTACGTGATCTTGTGCTGGATCAACTTGCGCATTCCCGTCATTATTGTTTTGCCATCGTGTAAGTGAAGATAAGAAAAACCAAGCTGTTCCTGGGTCAAAGTTAATCTTTTGATTGTTTTCATCGTAAAATTCATAAGTAGCGTCAACAGACTTGATATAGAAAGAATCTAGTCCAGCCCAAGCACCACCTTGAGCTGGTTCAAAATATGCATAACGTCCATCCTTTAATTTTCCAATAATTAGATTACTGTAGGTTATATTAACGCTTTTGATAGGATGAGTAGCGCCATTCATGTCAGTGTAATATGCTCCTGTAATATCAGAATAATGTACTTCTAAAAAGGCCCCATTCATATTATGACTGTACCAGTGAGCTATTCCGTTAATTGCAGTACCATCATCCGGTTGAAGCACAGTTTCGGTTGTTTTGCCAGCTGTGCCTCTTAAACGAAGACCTTGGATAATATCTTTTGGATTTAATGTATCAACAGATGATAATAAGCCTTGATATTTATCTAATGCTGATTGATATTCAGCCTTTTTTTGATCAAAATCAGCATTGTTTTGTTTCTGTGTATTACACAAAGTTAAGGCAACACTTTAATTATGCTCGAAAGAAAAGCTCGAACAGCAATAGTAAATCAGTAGAATTTGTTCGAGAATTACAGGTTCATGTTCCACTGGAACAGTAGTAAAACGAGTAGCGTCTTCTGTTATTGTGAAAGGTTCGTATTTTTTGATTTTAAAGGGTCATAAGGACTAAACAATGGGAACTATTACATCATTCACTCAGAAAC
>CAMFOZ010000002.1 GCA_945971245.1 uncultured Lactobacillus sp. | reverse complement strand
GCTTAGTCTAGTTCTCAAAAATCTCTTCATCCTTACCGATTGACAAAGAGCCTTTCTTTTTAAATCAATGGTATAGCAAACAACAAAAAAACGGTAAAGATAAGAAATCATCTTATCCTTACCGAATATCATAGAACCGAAATTAAAAGTTCAGAACGGATCGTAAGATGTCGTTCTGAACTTTTTTATTATCTGTTGAATTTTGATTGCAACCACCAGGTGAATTCGCTATCATTTAATTGTATTTGGAATTTAGCTAATATAACAAAGAAAGAAGTTATTTGATATGGCGCATGTTTCATTAGATAAACAAGGCTTAAAGCAATTCGTTAATGACAACGAATTAGGCGAGATGCAGGCAATGGTCAATGCCGCGGACGACGAACTTCGTAACGGCACTGGTGCTGGAGCGGACTTCCGTGACTGGCTCCACCTGCCAACGGAATACGACAAGGATGAGTTTGCCCGGATCAAGGCGGCCGCCAAGAAGATTCAGTCCGACTCCGACATCCTGGTCGTTATCGGGATCGGGGGTTCCTACCTGGGCGCCCAGATGGCAATCGACTTCCTGCACAACACCTTCTACCAGGCGCAGAGTGCCAAGGATCGTAAGTATCCACTGGTGATCTTTGCCGGTAACTCCCTGAGCTCCACCTACGTTCACGACCTGCTACAGTTGATCGGGGACAAGGACTTCTCCGTCAATGTTGTTTCCAAGTCTGGGACGACCACGGAACCATCCATTGCCTTTCGGATCTTCAAGAAGAAGCTGATTGAAAAGTACGGTTTGGCTGAGGCTAACAAGCGGATCTACGCGACGACTGACAAGGCTAAGGGTGCTCTGAAGACCGAAGCTGATGCCAATGGCTACGAATCCTTCGTCATTCCAGATGGTGTTGGTGGTCGTTACTCTGTCCTGTGCCCAGTTGGTCTCCTGCCAATCGCCGCTTCTGGTGCTGACATCGACCAATTGATGGCCGGGGCTGCCCAAGCCGAAAAGGACTTCGTTGATCCCGACCTGACCAAGAACGAGGCCTACCAATACGCTGCTTACCGGAACATTCTCTACCGGAAGGGCTACGAAACCGAACTGCTAGAAAACTACGAACCAAACATGCGGATGTTTGCCGAATGGTGGAAGCAATTAGCTGGTGAGTCCGAAGGGAAGGATCACAAGGGTATTTACCCATCCAGCGCTAACTTCACCACCGACCTGCACTCCCTGGGTCAATACATCCAAGAGGGCCGGCGTTTCTTGATGGAAACCGTTGTTAAGCTGGACAAGCCAAACTACGATGTCGAGATTCCAAGCGAGGACGACAATTTGGATGGCCTGAAGTACCTGGAAGGTAAGACAATGGACTTCGCCAACACTAAGGCTTACGAAGCCGTTGTGGCAGCTCACACGGCTGGTGGGGTTCCAGTAATGACCGTCCACATTCCAGAAGAAAACGAGTACACGCTCGGTTACCTGATCTACTTCTTTGAAGTGGCCATGGGCATTTCCGGTTACCTGAACGGGATCAACCCATTCAACCAACCGGGTGTCGAAGCCTACAAGGTCAACATGTTTGGCCTGCTGGGCAAGCCCGGTTACGAAGAAGTCGGTAAGAAGCTGCGTGCCGAGATGGACGAAAATAAGTAAAACATTGTGAGCTGTTAGCTGTTATGGGCTGATGGCTCTTTTTGATGAGGTGAGGGCATTGCAAGAACGTTTACGTACTAGCCTTGAACGTACCCAGAACCGCCTGGCTGTCTGGATCGTTTTAGTGATCTGCCTCTGGATTGTGAAGGCGCTTATTGGCTGGGCCTTCTTGCAGTACGTTATCTGGCTTGCCGCAGCCTACGTCATCTTCCTCATGGGCCTCTGGCTTTACCTGACGTGGCAACTGTGGCGATACGGGAAATAGTTAATAATAGAAAACGGGAAGCTGATTTAGTCGTCAGCTTCCCGTTTCTTACTTTAATTACTTTCCTGGATCAATCCATTGAAGAAGTGCTTGATTGATACTTGGCCACCCGTTTGACGTTGACCCTGGAGGTAAGCGATCTCGTTATGGACGTTTTTATATTCATACAAGTTATTGGCGTATTCCAGAATGATGTCATTTTCCGGATAGTCGATGCACATGTGGGCGAGGTTAGTTAGTCCCGCCCGGATATCACGCCGGACCCGCTGGAAGATGATCTTCTTACCATGCTTATCGCAATGATAGCTTTCCTCAAAGTTGATTTCTTCAAAGTCGAGTTCCCGCTCAATCATCATGTTGACGATACTGATGATCTCCTGGCCCCCGTTACCGGCAGTGATACCGAGAAAGCGGAGGATGGACTTGGCGTTTTCCTTTTGTTTCTCCTTATAACTAATCGAAACCGTGTTGCTGTTGGTGGCTGCCCCGCTAACCAGATCCAGAATCTGCAACAGGCGCTTGGACATATCGATGTTCTGGCTAGCCAGCTTAATGACCGTTTTGACTTCAGCGATGTTTAATGGCTTTTCCAAAAAGAAGTCAATTCCATTCTTGTAGGCCCGGGTTCGCGTGGCGGGGTCAATTGCCGGAGCCATCATGATGAAGTGCGGGTAGTGACGACTGTCCTGGATACGACGGACCAGTTCGATGCCATCGATGCGCGGCATGGCAAGGTTAACAAACATGATATCAATACTGAGCCGCATGGCATCATCATAGGCTTGCTGAGAGCTGTTGGTGGTACCAACGATTGAATTGTTGAAGTCGTTTTCAATAATATCTTTTAGTAGTTCTGTGGAATTGTCGTTATCGTTAACAATATAAAAGTTCACGGGTCAGGACTCCCTTGTATTTAATGAAGAAAGATGAAGTTCTTTGAAACTCAGCAATATTCTATACCCCTGTGCGTCTTTGCACAATGATATAATTTATTGAAAGCGATTTTTCCCTTAAAGAGGGGATTTGTTTTATAAAAAGTGTGGGTCCGCTTTCATTGATGTTATAATGGGCCTCGAGGAGCCAAAAAAAGAAAATTTTCTTTTGCATTTTTGCGATGTTATGCGAAGCTTCTTGAAGTATACCGGTATGATAGTAACTGTAATAACCAAGGAGGAATTAATTATGGCTTTTAATTTACGTAATCGTAGTTTCTTAACTCTTTCAGACTTCAACAAGCGTGAAATGGAATACATGCTTAACTTAGCCGAAGATCTGAAGAAGGCTAAGTACGCTGGTACTGAAGCTAAGAACCTTGAAGGTAAGAACATCGCTTTGATCTTCGAAAAGAGCTCAACTCGTACTCGTTGCTCATTCGAAGTTGGTGCTAAGGACGAAGGTGCTCACGTAACCTACTTAGGTCCTTCAGGCTCACACATTGGTCACAAGGAATCTGTTAAGGATACTGCTCGTGTTCTTGGTGGTATGTTCGATGGTATCGAATACCGTGGTTTCTCACAACGTAACGTTGAAACCCTTGCTAAGTACTCAGGTGTTCCAGTTTGGAACGGTCTGACTGACGAAGACCACCCAACTCAAGTTCTGGCTGACTTCTTAACTGCTCACGAAGTATTGAAGAAGCCTTACGAAGACATCAAGTTTGCCTTCGTTGGTGATGGTCAAGACAACGTTTCTAACGCCCTGATGCTCGGTGCTGCCGTTATGGGGATGGAATACCACGTTGTAACTCCTAAGGAATTGAACCCAACTAAGGAAGTTCTTGACAAGGCTAACGCAATTGCCAAGGAAACTGGCGCCAAGATCGTTGTTTCTAACGATGTTAAGGAAGGCGTTAAGGGCATGGATGTTATCTACGCCGATGTTTGGGTATCAATGGGTGAATCCGACGACATGTGGGAAAAGCGGATCAACCTGCTTAAGCCTTACCAAGTAACGATGGATGTTATGAAGGCTACTGAGAACCCTAACGTTCTCTTCGAACACTGCCTGCCTGCATTCCACAACCTTGATACTGAAGTTGGTAAGGAAATCTACAAGAAGTTTGGTCTTAAGGAAATGGAAGTTACTGACGAAGTCTTCGAAAGCAAGCACTCCGTTGTCTTCCGTGAAGCTGAAAACCGGATGCACACCATCAAGGCTGTTATGGTTGCAACCTTAGGTGAACAAGGCTAATCAAGGGAGGACTGCTACATGGCTAAAGTAGTTGTTGCCTTAGGTGGTAACGCCCTTGGTAAGTCACCTGAAGAGCAATTAAAGCTGGTTAAGAACACTGCTTCCTCACTGATCGGTCTGATCGATGCTGGTAACCAAGTTGTTATCAGTCACGGTAACGGTCCACAGGTTGGTGCAATTAACCTGGGTATGAACTTTGCTGCTGAAAATGGTAAGACCGCTGCCTTCCCATTCCCAGAATGTGGTGCCATGAGCCAAGGTTACATTGGTTACCACTTACAACAAAGTCTGCAAAACGAACTGCACAAGCGTTGGATGAACAAGAATGTGGCAACGATTGTTACGCAAATCGCTGTTGATCCACAAGACCCAGCATTCGATAATCCATCCAAGCCAGTTGGTGACTTCTACACGAAGGAACAAGCTGAGCAGATCGAGAAGGAAAAGGGTTACACCTTTAAGGAAGACGCTGGACGGGGTTACCGTCAAGTTGTTCCTTCACCACTGCCGAAGAAGATCATGGAACTCAACAGTATCAACACGCTGATTGAATCCGGTGACCTAGTTATCGCTGGTGGTGGCGGTGGTGTCCCAGTCATCATGACTGACGACGGCCTCCAAGGCGTTCCTGCCGTTATCGACAAGGACCGTTCAAGTGCCCTTTTGGCTGATCAAATCAGTGCCGATAAGCTGATCATCCTGACGGCGGTAGATTACGTTTACGTAAACTACGGTAAGCCAGATGAAAAGGCTCTGAAGACTCTGACGATCGATGAAGCCCACAAGTACATGGACGAAAAGCAGTTTGCTGCCGGAAGCATGCTGCCTAAGATCGAAGCCTGCCTGTCATTCGTTGAAGGTCACCCTGAGCGTGAAGCAATCATTACTTCACTCAACGGCCTTGACGATGCTCTGGCTGGTAAGGTTGGTACGGTTATCCGTGACAACTAACTAAATATATAAAGGATGGCAATGGATTGGATAGATTCATTGCCATCTTTTTTGGTTTAAAGTGTGTTAGAATGGCACTTGTGGAAATTTTAGATTGGAAAGTGGAATGTTATGACAAATAAAAAAGTCTTGGGGACGGTCATGATTATTGTGGCCTGTACTTTTTGGGGGATTTCGGGCTTATTTGCTAAGGCCCTCTTTAACGTGAGCTCCAGCATCACCTCAATGTGGTTGACGCAGACCCGGATGATCTCAGCCGGGGTGATCCTATTAATCATCAGTCAGTTTAAGGGTGATCACCCATTACAGATCTTTCATAACCTGCACGATGCCTGGGTGATCTTTGCCTATGGGTTCTTTGGCCTAGTACCGGTTCAGTTTGGCTACTTCATGGCGGTACAATACGGAAACGCCTCGATTGCGACGGTGCTGCAGTTTGTGGGACCTTTCTTCATCATCGCCTACCTGGCAGCCTTTCGTCACATCCCGCCACGCCGGATTGAAATCATCAGTGCCATCATTGCCTTTATTGGGGTCTTCATCATTGCTACGCATGGCCGGCTAAACCACTTGGCGGTAACACCGTTAGTCCTCTTTTGGGGAATTGTGGCGGCAATCGGGGTGGCAACCAACACCTTGATTCCGCAACAGATGCTCCGGACTAACCGGGTACCGTCGATGGTGGTAACTGGCTGGGGACTCCTCTTTGCCGGGCTGGCCCTGCTAGCCATTCATCCCGGTCAGCCTCATATTCCTAACACCCTTACCGTCTGGGTTTGCTGGTTGGGAATCTTGATAATTGGGACCCTGATCCCGTTCCAGTTAGCCAATAACTCACTCAAATACATTGATGCCACCACCTTTAGCCTGATGGATGCTTTTGAGCCGTTAGCAGCGACGATTGGGTCGGTCTTACTCTTTAACCTGCACATGACGGGGGCCGACATTATTGGCTCAATCCTGGTTATCGTTGCCGTCCTGGCCATCAATATTCGAATTCCGATCCGTCATAAGGGTAGTGAGATTCAATAAAAAAGAAGCTGTTCACTTCGTTGATAACGAGGTGGACAGCTTTTTAGCATGGACAGGTGATTGTTGTTGACTACTGCTACTGTTGCTTTCACCGGTCGTTGGTGACTGTGAGTACAGCTTCTTAACGGCGTTGACGTCGGCTGGTTGGATTGTGTAGAAGGAACCGGCTGGTTGCATGACCGAGGTGCCATTGTTGTGTTGAAGCCCAATAGCGTGGCCTAACTCGTGCTCAGCAGTATTGATCACTCGTTGCTGTGAGTAACCGTAGCTGGGATCAAGAAGGTAACCGGCATTGAGTTGGACGTCAGCGTGGGTAAGATAACCGGTCATGGCATTGGTTGTGGAATTAGTCAACCCGGCGGCATTATCACTGTTTTCATTAATGGCCGTAATGGTAATATTGGCCTTGGATTTATCGTTGATTTGCTGGAAAGTAAAGGCCCCGGTACGGTTCCACTGACTGATCGCCGATTCTGCAGCGTTGCGAAGAACCGGGTTACTGAGGTCGACGTAGACCGTTGCCGTGGGGCGTGGCCAGCGGGAGCCCGTCGTTGCGTTAGCGTGACTTGGATCAACTTGTTGTGTTGACTCAGCCGGCTTTTTCCCTGTCAGGCGATTAAGCCCATTGTAGGTTAGAACTTGGGCATCATGGATGGCGACGTTGGTATACTGCTGAAACAGCGGGCTATTCTGGTAAGACCAGATAAGGACACCGAAAATCAGCAGGTAGATTAATGGTAAAAATAGGCGTCTGCGGATTCTGACCACCTCCTAATAACAGAGAGTTTATTATATTGTCCCATTATTGTCCATAAAAATGATGATTACGTGGTGATTTAATTATGATTTGGCGAATTGATTATGAAACAATTCACAAGGCAGGGGGCGTGCGGTAAAATATATAATAAAGATAGGGGAGTGAGTAAAATGGCACATGTTTTCAAAGTTCACGTTATGCTGAGTTGGGGCGAGCAACGTGATTATCTGGTAGCAAATGATGTTGAACCAGGTCTGGAGCACCGATTGGCGACCAGAAAGAATTGGCAGGAAGTAATGCGCGGGGCGTTGATCAATGTGCCAGTTGCACCATACCTGCCCAGCGGTGAGCCACTACCGCCGATTGCGACAGCTAAGGTAGACGATGTAGTGGCGATTGCGGCTGAAGATACCCCGGTGGACCTCCAACGGACCCGGAGCCAGTTTATTATGGCGGATATCTGGCGGCACCAGAGTAGTACGGCTAACTATAATTACTTGCACCATGACTATGATGCAGAATCACAGAAGCAGATTCGGGCTGATATTGATCACTGGTGTACTGGGGCGGATACAGCAGTAATTTCGGCGGTGACCAAGGACCGGATTTTAGCACAAAAAAAGAAATTAAAAAAAGAATTAGCAAAAAGGGTTGACTAATTCTGGATTATTCTGTATAGTAATGACTGTTGTATGAAGCAACGTCATTGGGAATTGGCCAAGCGGTAAGGCGCAGGACTCTGAATCCTGGATCACTGGTTCGAACCCAGTATTCCCAATCCTGATAAGTCGCAATCCAATTATTTTATTGGGTTGCGGCTTTTTTGTTTTAAGTTCGCACTTTTGTTACAATGGTGGTTGAAACAAGGAGAAAAAGAGAAATGGCAAGTAATTCTGATTCGATTTATTATGTTTTGACGAAGATTAAGCGGCACCCCGAACTGATTATGATGCAAAAGGCCCGTTACACCAACACGATTATGATTGCAATTGATGATCAACTGAAGATTGCGGACGCGAACTTTTATTTCCCGGACTTATCGTTGATGGTTAACCGGCTCTCTAATGATTTTGTGGCGAAGAATGAAGACCTGTTAGATGACTACTTTGCCATGACTAACAGTAAGCAGCCAATCTATCATGATGTCTGGGTGACGACTTCCCACCTGCCAGCTAAACGGGCCTACCTCTTGGAGTTGTCTTACGAGTAAGATTGTAAGAAAATAAAAAAGAGGATTGACAGTAATGGTGGGATAACGTATAATTCTTCTTGTACGTTACATGACATTGCCCGCTGGTCAAATTGGTTAAGACGTCGCCCTCTCAAGGCGGAGTTACGGGTTCGATCCCCGTGCGGGTGACTTGTTTATGAGTTCTAAGATGTGCATCTTAGAACTCATTTTTTGTTTTGTAATTTTTTGAAAAATACTTAAAATTATCTTAATTCATGTTAGAATATTTCTGTATTTGGTCTTAAACGAAGAAATGAAGTTTATGGTGTTTTAATTATGCGAATCAAAAATCTCTTAATTATTTTAGCGGTAGTTGCCGCAGTTATTCTAATCATCCAATATATTCGACAAGTCCGGAACCTCAGACGGGGAAACCACTTTGTTAGTGGCGGCCGGGTATTCTTAAACTGGTTGATGGCAATAATCCTGGTGGGAAGCTTAGTGGGGATTGGAGTCCAGTCCTTTGCTTCTCGGCGTGAGGCTTCTTCTAAGCCAGCTAAGGTTAGTAAACCAGTTAAGGAGACTAGTGAATCGACTGAGGATGTTGAAGTCACGGTTAACTTTAAGAAGAAGGTTCGTTTGAATGAAAACGGTACTGCTAAGGTTAAGTTTTTGATTTCGCCAAAAACAAAGGTTGTCGTTAAGGGGCACCGAAGCGGCGAAGTCTTTGAGACCTTTAAAGCTAGCTCAGGAGATGCAGTTGTTACCAAGCAGATGACCTTTGATACCCCGGGGACCTATGACATTGTAGCTACTCGTGGTAAGAAAAAGGTTGTTAAACACCTTAAGGTTGAAGAGTACACGGAATCAAGCTCCTCTGAGAGCAGTACTTCCAGCAGCTCAAGTCAGTCTTCCAGCAGCAGTTCACATGCAACGAGCAGCTCATCATCGCATAGCTCCAGCAGCAGTAGCAATAGCAGTAATGGTAGTAATAACAATACTGCTAATAGTAATAATGCTGGTGGTGGCAGTGGTAGTGCAAATACCAGTGCTGGTAACAGTTACCAAGGAAATAACGGTGGTGGCGGTGGCGGCTACCGGCGGCCAACCTATGGTGGTGGCAACGGTGGCGGCTCTCGTCCAAGCACGACCCCAAGTCAACCCACTTACAGTGGCGGTGGTACCATCTCTGATCAAACAGAATAAATATGAAGAGGGAGTGGAACAGAAGTCGTTTCTGACTTCGCCTTCACCCCCTCGCGAGTACAGATAGGCCTCAAGTGTTCGGTTCCCCGAATGTTTGAGGCCATTTGTGTACCGCGCTGTTGACCTTTGATCTATATAGCGGATTAAGTCACAGTCCCTTTTTGGTTTAAATTTTGGATGGCGTGTAGTAGAATAATCAATCGTTATGTACCTAACTATTCTATAAGGAGTGATAAACGTGGTGGTCACCGATGAGGAATTCTTTAAACGGCTGGCAGGTCTGGTTAAGGATATCAACAACACCATCCATTATTCCGCTTTGCCGTCCAACTTTCGGGGCCAAGGGCGGATCATTGAGCTGATCGCTCGCCACGAGGGGTGCACCCAGCGCGAACTGGCTGGCTTAGCACAAATCAAGCCGGGATCATTGACCGAGGTCCTAGAGCGTTTGGAACGCAACCGGTATGTGGTGCGACGGCGTGATGAACGGGATCGCCGGATGATCAGAGTTTACCTAACCGAGCAGGGACGTCGTTTTCACGTTCAGCTAGATAAGCACCGGATTGCCTTCGCCGACCGTCTGCTCAGTGATGTTACTCCCCAGGAACGGGAGCAGTTTATCCGGGTGGTCGCCAAGATGCAAACCCAACTCCACAAATACTATGGTGAGGCATTGAAAAACAAGGAAAGGGATGAAGATAAGTGATTAAGATAGCCAAGAAAAACTTGGTTTGGTGGGCAACTACCCTGGCGGTGATTTTCCTATTGATTCAGGTTGCCTGTGATCTCTACTTGCCGACGATTACGTCCGATCTAGTTGATAAAGGGATCATGCAGCAAAACATGCACTTCATCTGGCGTGAAGGTGGCTTAATGCTCCTGGTAGCGGCCATCGGTCTAATCGCTGCGGGTGGCAACGTCTACTTTGCAGCCACCCAGTCTATGCAGGTCGGGGAGAAGCTGCGGCGTCAAATTTTTAGTAAGGTGCTGCGTTTCTCTAGCAAGGAGGTTAACGCCTTTGGTGACTCCTCGCTGATCACCCGGTCAACCAACGATATCGTGCAGATTCAAAACGTGATGGTTCAGGTACTACGAATGATGCTCCAATCACCGATCATGCTGGTGGCGGCCTGTGTGCTGGCCTACATTCGGGAGCCACGACTGACGCGGGTATTCCTGATCAGTCTGCCGATTTTGGCAGTAGTTGTAGTGATCGTGATGTACTTTGCGGTCCCGCTGTTTAAGAGCATCCAGAAGAAGACGGATAAGATCAACCTGGTCTTTCGTGAAGGCTTGACCGGTGTCCGAGTCATCCGGGCCTTTCGTCAGGAGCGGCGTGAGCAGGACCGGTTCAAGGCCGCAAACGAAGACTACACCCAGACCGGGATTAAGGCCTTTACCCTGGTCTCCTTCCTCTTCCCGGTGATGACGTTGATCCTTAGTCTGACGAACGTCGGCATTATCCTGTTAGGTAGTCACCTGATTGCCAACATGACGATGCAGGTGGGGAACCTGATCGCCTTCATGACCTACGCTACCCAGATCATGATCAGTTTCATGATGCTGTCGATGGTCTTCGTGTTTGTACCACGGGCCTCAGCTTCAGCTAGCCGGGTAAACGCTGTTCTGGATATGCCAATCAGTGTTGCCGACCGGCCGGTGGATCAGCAGGTCAAGATTGACCCAGCTCATCCAGCATCACTAAGCTTTGACCACGTTGATTTCCGTTATGATGGCGCCGAAAAATTAGCCCTCCAGGACCTTAATTTTAAGGTCAAGGCCGGCCAGACCCTGGCGATCATCGGGGGAACCGGGGCTGGGAAATCCACCCTGGTCAACCTCATCCCGCGGCTTTTCAATATTGAGAGTGGGAAGATTGAGGTCGATGGGCAACCGATCGAACAACTCAGCCAACATGACCTTCACCAGGTGATCTCAATTACTCAGCAGAAGGCGGTCCTCTTCACCGGGACGATTCGGTCCAACCTGCAGTTTGGTAATCCGCAGGCTACCGATGATCAGATGTGGCGCGCTTTGGAGATTGCCCAGGCCGCTGATTTCGTGAAGGAAGCTGGAGGACTTGATGCCGTGGTTGAACAGAACGGGAGTAACTTCTCTGGTGGTCAACGGCAGCGGTTGGCGATTGCCCGGACAATTATCAAGCCGGCTTCCATCTACATCTTTGATGATTCCTTCTCAGCCCTGGACTTCAAGACGGATGCCGAGCTGCGGATGGCCCTGCGTCAGGATAAGCAGGTCCAGCAGGCCGTGACGGTAATCGTGGCCCAGCGGGTTTCCACGGTTGCTGATGCAGACCTGATCATCGTCTTGGATGATGGAAAGGTTGTCGGTCAGGGTACCCACGCTGAGCTGAAGGCTCACAACAAGACCTACCAGCAGATCGTTAACTCACAGATTCAGAAGGGGGATGAGGAACGTGCGGAACGCACCAGCCAAGACTAGGAAGGCTAAACACTTTTGGCCGACTACCAAGCGACTGATTGATTACTTACGGCCATGGAAGGCGGGTGTAATTTTCTCAATCTTCCTGGCAATTGTTTCAGTCATCCTTTCAATTATCGCCCCGAAGATCCTGGGGGAAGCAACGACGATTATCTATAATGGGGTGATGAAGGGCTACACGGCGATTAAGGCCGGGCACCATTTGACGACCCTGCCGATTGACTTTCACCGGATCATGATCATCGGAGTGACGGTCATCCTGCTGTATGTTTTCTCAGGGCTCTTTAGTTTTGCCCAGCAGATCATTATGACCCGGATCTCGCAGCGGGTAGTTTATAATCTGCGGCAAGACCTAGAAGAGAAGATGGGGCGGGTCCCTGTCAGCTTCTACGATACCCACAGCAATGGTGATATCATGAGTCGGATGGTCAACGATATGGATAACATTGCCGGTACTCTCCAGCAGAGTTTCATCCAGATCATCACCAGTGTGATCACCTTCGTTGGGGTGCTGATCCTGATGATTACGATTAGTTGGAAACTGACCCTGGTGGCCTTGATCACCATTCCGCTGAGCCTGGCGGTGGTAGCTTTCGTGGCCCCAACGGCCCAGCGCCTCTTCAGCCGTCAGCAGGCTGAACTGGGGAAGATCAACGGTCAGGTTGAGGAAACCTATGCCGGGCACACGATTGTCCGGACCTTCAATAAGGAGGAAGATGAGGAACGGCAGTTTGCCGAAAAAAACCATAATTACTACCGGGCAGCCTGGAAGGCTCAGTTCTTCTCTATCCTGATCTTCCCATTGATGAACTTCATCCGGAACCTTGGTTATCTAATGGTGGCCGTTGTGGGGGCCATTCAGGTCATCCACGGCCAGATTACGTTAGGTAATGTCCAGGCCTTTCTCCAGTACACCAACCAGTTCTCACAGCCAATTACTCAGATCGCTAACCTGAGTAGTACTATTCAACAGACGGTCGCATCGGCGGAACGAATCTTTGCTGTCCTTGATGAACCAGAGATGAGTGAAGACCTGGTACCAGATCACCCATTAACCACTAAGCCGGTGCCAAAGATCGAATTTCAGCATGTTCAATTTAGCTACCAACCAAGTGAACCGTTGATCGAAGACTTCAATCTGCAGGCGCCAGCTGGGCATATGGTGGCGATTGTCGGGCCAACCGGGGCCGGGAAGACTACCATCATCAATCTGCTGGAACGCTTCTATGAAATTCAGGGTGGCCACATCTACCTTGATGGCCATGATACCCGTTCAATGACCCGTCATGACCTGCGGCAGCATATCGGGATGGTGCTTCAGGATACTTGGTTGTTTACCGGTACGATCATGGATAACATCCGCTTTGGCCGGGAAGACGCAAGCGATGAGGAAGTCTATCAGGCAGCCAAGATGGCCTATGCCGACAGCTTCATTCGGGAGCTACCGGATGGTTATCAGACGGTCCTGAACGAGTCAGCTTCCAACATTTCCCAGGGTCAGCGGCAGTTACTGACGATTGCCCGGGCGTTCCTGGCTAATCCGGAGATTCTCATTCTCGATGAGGCCACCAGCTCGGTTGATACCCGGACTGAAGCACTGATTCAAAACGCTATGAATGCCCTTCAGAGGGGGCGGACAAGCTTCGTGGTTGCCCACCGGCTATCGACCATTCGAAATGCCGAGCAGATTATTGTGGTTAACCATGGTCACATCATCGAGACCGGGAACCATGACCAGTTGATGAAGGCCAACGGTTTCTACGCTGACCTGTATAATAGTCAGTTCATGGGCCAAACAATTTAAAATAGATAAGTCGTCCATTTGGGCGGCTTTTTTCTTTTGCCGGAAACTACCATTTTCTGGTGACAGGTTATAGAATGAGGAAAATATTTTAAAGGAGCTTGAGAGATGGAACAATATCAAGAAACAATTAATCAATTGAATGCAATGGTTGATGAGGGAATCGTTCCGGGGATGACCTACATGATCTTCGACGGGAAGCGGGAATGGACAGCCACTCGTGGTTGGGCCCAGCTGGAGCCAACACGAGAGAAATTACGGCCGGGGATGCGCTTTGACCTGGCTTCCTTGACCAAGGTCGTCGGCACGGTGCCCGTGATTGCGATGCTCATCCAAGAGGGGGAGCTACACTTGGATGATCCCGTTCAAAAGTACCTGCCAGAATTTGCTGACGACCGGCCGACAATTCGTAATCTTCTGACTCATACTTCGGGAATTTGCGGCTACATTCCCCACCGTAATGAGCTGCCAGCCGACCAGCTAAAAGCGGCCTTCCTCACCCAGCAAACGGTTAATAGTACCCTGAACCGCCAAATCTGTTATGCCGATGTGAACTACCTATACCTCGGCTGGATCATCGAACGCCTCTGCAAGCAACCGGTTCAGGAGGTGATTAGCCAACGCGTGTTGAAGCCGCTGGGCATGACTGATGCCACCTTCCATCCGGATCCGGCAACTGCCGTTCCGACAGAAATTCAGGCCGGCAGAGGTTTGATCCGCGGGCAGGTTCATGATCCCAAGGGTTACATTTTGGGCGAGCACTGCGGCTGTGCTGGGCTGTTTGCTAGCCTAAGCGATCTGGTAATTTTCGGTCGCCGGCTAATTGAGAATAACTTAGGGGGCTTATTTAGTAATGAGCTGCTTGATGCAATGTTTAAGGATCAGACCCTGATTCCGGGACCCCATAGTCGTTCCTTAGGCTGGAAGCTACTGCATGACCGGCATGATGGACACCTTTTAATCAGCCACACCGGCTTTACCGGGACCTGGATGATCCTTGACCGGCAGACTGACCAGGGCTTTATCTTTCTATCAAACCGGGTCCACCCAACCGCTCATAACCAAAAATACCTTGATCAACGTGATCAAATCTACGCCACTTACCTGCGGGAAAAAGACTAAATAAAAAGTTTGTGAAATTATTATTCAACTTTCATGCATATGGCAGACGCAAAATATGCAATTGCGACCGGCACGGTGCATAAAATAAGAGAGCCAATTTAAATTGATACATCCGGATGCATAACTACACAAAATATTGTCAAATGGGCATTTGACAACGGTTACATTCGTGCTATTATATATTACGTAATCAAGTGAATCTCTAAAAGGAGTGATTGTATATGCAAAGCCCAATTCATGTAACATCTGAAATTGGAAAGCTGAAGACAGTTATGCTTCACCGACCAGGGCACGAAATCGAAAACGTTTACCCTGACATCCTTCACCGGATGCTTGTCGATGACATTCCATACCTGCCAATTGCACAGGAAGAACACGATTACTTTGCCGACACACTGCGTAAACAAGGAATTGAGGTATTATACTTCGCCAAGTTAGCCGCAGAAGCTCTGCAAGACAGTCAAGTTAAGGACAAGTTCCTTGAACAAATGCTGGCCGAATCTGGCTACGCAGCTGGTGCTGTCCACGACGCATTGAAGGAATACTTGCTTAGCATGGATACCCAAGCAATGGTTGACAAGATCATCGCCGGTGTTCGTAAGGACGAGATCGATGTTAAGTTTGTTTCACTTGCTGAAATGGCTGAAGACAAGGACTACCCATTCTTCATGGATCCAATGCCAAACGCCTACTTCACTCGTGACCCACAAGCTTCCATTGGTGACGGTATTACCATCAACCACATGACCTTCAAGGCTCGTCAACGTGAATCTCTCTTCACTGAATACATCATCAAGTACAACCCACGTTTCGCAAACAAGGGTGTACATGTATGGCGTGATCGTTACCACGACACCCGTATCGAAGGTGGGGACGAATTGGTACTTAGCGACCACGTATTCGCCATCGGTATTTCACAACGGACGTCAGCAGATGCCATCATGGACATCGCACGGAACCTCTTCAAGGACTCCAACTACGACACGGTTATTGCTATTCACATTCCACATAACCACGCTATGATGCACCTTGACACCGTCTTCACAATGATCAACTACAACCAGTTCACTGTTCACCCACAAATCTTGGATGAAAACGGTAAGGTTGACACTTACATCCTTCACCCAGGTAAGGACGGCGAGATCGAAATCAAGCACCGGACTGACTTACAGCACGTTCTGGAAGAAGCTCTGGACGAACCTGAAATCGACCTTATCCCAACTGGTAATGGTGACCCAATTGTTGCTCCACGTGAACAATGGAATGATGGTTCCAACACCTTGACAATTGCTCCAGGTGAAGTTGTAACTTATGACCGGAACTATGTATCAAATGATTTGCTGCGTAAGCACGGAATTCTCGTTCATGAGGTTCGGTCAAGTGAATTATCCCGTGGTCGTGGTGGTCCACGGTGCATGTCCTGCCCACTTGTTCGTGAAGATCTTAAGAAGTAATTTTAACTAAATGAAAGCAGCAAATATTATCCGCTTAACTCTTAGACAATCACGGAGGAAGGGTATAATTTTGCTGCTTTTTCTAGTATTATTTAGGTGTAACCACTTTATTGAGAGGGACCGCGAATGGATCGAAAAGCGAGACGGAAATTTATTGAGCAACTAGTTAATGATCGTAAGATTGAGACCCAGGATGAGTTGTTACAACTCCTTACAGAGGCCGGAGTTGAGACAACCCAGGCGACCATTTCTCGTGACATTCATGCGCTTAATATTGTCAAAGCCAACGATGGTAAGGGCCATACTTACTATGTTCAGTTGCACTTGGCGCCTGAACACGATTTTAACCGGCTTTATCAGGGAATTCATGATAACGTTCGGACGATCGAGACGGTGCAGTTCTTAAATGTTGTTAAGACGGCACTGAACTCGAGCTACGCGACAATATTGGCGGGAATGTTCGATGAGCTTGATATTCCAGAAGTTGTCGGAACAATCGCGGGAAATGACACCCTGATTATTATTAGCAAGGATAATGCGGATGCCAAGCTGGTCTATAATCTGATTACGAAGCACATTAACACACGCATTGTGTAGAAACGAGGGGATATAAATGGATACTGAGAAAAAAGGTATCGGTAAGGGCGAATTAATAGCCCTAATTGTTAGTTCATGTATTGGTACTGGGATATTTGGTATTACTAGTGATGTCTCAGCTGCCGCTGCACCAGGTCCAGCCATTCTAGCCTGGATCTTTGCAGGTTTAGGTTTCTTGATGTTAGTTCTTTCACTGAACAACTTGTCTGAAAAGCGGCCAGATCTTGAAGCCGGGATTTTCTCTTATGCCGGCGCTGGCTTCGGACCAATGGGTGAGTTCATCTCTGGTTGGTCCTACTGGTTATCAGCATGGTTGGGTAACATTGCCTTTGCCACGATGCTGATGGCTTCACTGGGGACTTTCTTCCCAGTCTTCAAAGGTGGTCAGAACGTTCCGTCAATCATTGTAGCTATTATTTTCTGCTGGTTATTGACTATTCTGGTTAACAATGGTGTTGAAACAGCTTCATTCGTTAACATGATTGGGACGATCTGCAAGGTTCTGCCACTGATTATCTTCATCATCATCATGATCGTCAGCTTCAAGGGCGGCATGTTCACTGCCGACTTCTGGGGTCGCGTTGCCAACAACGCATCTAAGGGTACGACCACTGGTTCTGTTTGGAGCCAGATGAAGGGTACTCTGATGACGCTGATCTGGGTATTTATCGGGGTTGAAGGTGCCTCTGTTATGGGCCACCGTGCTAAGTCCCGGTCTGATGCTCAACAAGCTACCCTGATTAGTTACGGCCTCTTGGTATTAGCTTACGTTCTGATTTCTGTTCTGCCTTACGGTGTTCTGACTCGTGCTCAATTAGCCGGAATGGGTCAACCTGCTATTGGTCACGTCCTTCAAATGACTGTTGGTAACTGGGGTTCTATCCTGATTAATGTTGGTCTGATCATCTCCACCATTGTTTCCTGGTTGTCATGGACCATGCTGCCAGCCGAAACGACGATGCTGGTTGCCGAAGATAAGGCAATGCCAAAGCTCTGGGGTAACACCAACGCCAAGAATGCCCCAACTGCTTCTCTGATGATCACTGGTGTATTGCAGACGATCTTCCTGTTCTCACTGCTGTTCACGCAAAAGGCTTACGAATTTGCTTACTCCCTTTGTGCCGCAGCTATCCTGTTCTCCTACCTCTTCGTTGGTCTTTACCAAATGAAGTACAGTCGGGAACACGGTGAATGGGGACAATACACCATCGGACTTCTCTCCGCTGCCTTCATGCTTGCATGCATGTTCTTAGCTGGTTGGCAAGAGGTTCTGCTGGTTTCCATCAGTTTCATTCCTGGTTTCTACATTTACTACCTGGCATGCAAGGAAAACAACCACAAGATGTCTGCTGCTGAAAAGTGGGTTATGACCTTGATTCTTGTATTATCCGTTGTTGCCATCTGGCTTGTTGCTAACGGCACGATCGCCATTAGCTAATTAAGCAGGTAAAATTAAATGCGAATAAAATAAGGTGATTAGGTGCTGAATGCATCTGATCACCTTATTTTTTAGGGAGAATAGAAAAAGGCTAGCTTAGAGTTGGTAAACTTCAAGCTAGTCTTTTTGCTATTAACGGGTAATTTGGTATCTGAGGTAACTGACCCTGAAGACCAACACTGTCTCGATCGTAGTGAGGATACTGATCAGCAGGATCGAATAGCGTTGGGGCAGGATAATGAGGAGCAGGAAAAGGAGCCAAGATAGCCAGTTCCAAGCCTGCTCGACTTGTAATGTTCTTGGTAAGTTGTGGTGACCATCAAATTGCGGAGCATATTTTGTAATAAACCTGAGTGATAGGTATTGGTACATTTCGTAGAGACTCTCTATCAGGAAGGTGATCGTCAATCCTAAAAGCAGTAGCGAATTCACAGGTTTCTCCTTAAAAGGTTGGCTTAATCTTCAGGGCTTCCTGACGGCTGAAGTCGACATCCGGGTACTTATTCTTAAGGGCCCGCAAGAGAAGGGTCTTAGCGATCTCACCATTCCGGGTCAGAATTGGGCCGTGGAAGTAAGAGCAGTAGGTGGATTTGTAAATAGCGCCCTCGGTATGGTCCTCGCCATTATTACCGTGGCCCTTAACAACCATTCCCAGTGGCTTTTCACCCTTACCGATGAAGGTCCGCCCGTTGTGGTTTTCAAAACCGTGGTACTCCTGACCGGTTTCGGGATTCTTGATGGTGATATCACCGATGAACCGGTTGTTATCCTGGCTGAGCGTGTAGTGGTCAAGAATACCTAGGCCAGGAATCTTCTCTCCGTTGGCGCCAATATAGTAGTGGCCTAACAGTTGGTAGCCCCCACAGATTGCCAGCAGCGGCTTATTGTCGTTGATGAACTTATCAATCCCGGCTTTCTTGTTAGGAAGGTCGCGGGAAACGACAAGTTGTTCGTAGTCCTGACCACCACCGAAGAGGGCCAGGTCGAAATCATCGGGGTTAAACTGGTTATCAATACTGATGACCTTAACACTGATGTCCGCGTCCATCTGCTTGGCGTAGTAGCGCAGGGCAATGATGTTACCGACATCACTATAGGTGTTCAGCAGGTCACCATAGAGGTGGGCGAGCCGAAGATGATACTTTGCCATTAGTCCATTCCACCTTTCTTAATGTATTCCTTTTCGGCCAGGAGCTTTCGCAGCTGGAGCATGGCCGTGTAGGTTGCCAGAATATAAACATGTTCAGTTGGCATCTGCTTGATCTTGTCGATCACCTTGGTAAGGTCCGGTTCGTGCCAAACATTATCGATCCCAGCCATCGTCAGCCGGGTAGTGATGTCCTTGTAGCGTTCACCACCGGTCATGTACTGAGGAATCTGGTGACGGGCCAGCTTTTCGAAGTCGCCGTCCCAGATCCAGCTGGTGTCAATCCCGTCGGCGTAATTGGCGTTGAGCAGGAAGGCAAAGCTGAATGGCTTAGGATCGGTTTCGATCATATCGAGGACTTGGTTGAGGCCAACCGGGTTCTTGACCAGGATGATCGTAACCTGCTTGCCGTCGACGTTGATGATTTCCTGGCGACCAAAGACCCGTTCATCGGATTCAAAGGCGTGCTTGATCTGTTCAGGCGCCACGCCCATGAAACGGCCTAGCGAGTAGGCGGCCAGGGCATTGTAGATATTGTAGAGGCCCCCGATCCCGATCGTGTACTGGTGGCCATCGATCTCGAAGGTCGAGTTCGTCGGGGTCAGTTTATCGATCTTGGTGACGCTGTAGGTCAATTCAGGCCGCTTGAAGCCACAGTGAGGGCAGAAGTAGTCCCCCAGGCCAGCGTAGGTCCGCATGTGGTATTGCAGGATGTGCTGGCACTTTGGGCAGAGCAGGCCATCGGTGTTGGCTGGTGCGTTGAAGGCTTCGTGGTGTTCATGGTTGAAGCCATAATAGATGATGGGGTTCGGCAGGTCCTTACTGTGGAAGAGCTGTTCGTCCCCATTGGCAATGATCGTGGCCTTAGGTGCCAGCTTGACCCCGCGGAGAATCTTGTTGTAGGTCGTGTAGATCTCCCCGTAACGGTCCATCTGGTCCCGGAAGATATTGGTGAAGACAAAGGCCTTCGGGGTGATGTAACGGCAGACGATTGGCACGTTAGCCTCGTCGACTTCCAGCACCGCCAGCCCTTTTTTCTTGGCACGCGGGGCCGTGATGAAGGTCGTCACGATTCCCTGTTCCATGTTGGAACCAGTGGGGTTGGTGAGCACTTGGTCGTACTTTTCCCGCAGGACCCGGACACTCAGTGCAGTGGTGAGGGTCTTACCATTAGTCCCAGTGACGATGACCAGGTCGTACTTCTTACTGAAAGACTGCAGAATATTGGGATCGAGCTTAAGGGTGAGCTTACCAGGCAGCGAGCTTCCACCATGCATGAAAGTATGGAGGAACCAGTAGCTTGACCGGCCGGCAAACTCAGCAAATGAACTTCGAATTGACATCGAGACAATTCCTTTCTTTGTGAGATTAAATACCGTTTAATTTTAAGCTTTATGGGGGTAAAAAGAAAGTTATTCGGCTAAATACTTTGGTCGGTACCAGTGGTGGGGATGGTTAGTATTTAAAAGCATCCGGATTTTAGATATAATGAAGGGTACTATTATAAAAAGGAGCGTTCAGCTTGGCACAGCTATTTTTTAAGTACGGGGCGATGAACTCGGGTAAATCAATCGATATCCTGAAAGTTGCCCATAACTACGAGGAGCAGGGCAAGCCGGTGGTGTTAATGACCAGTGGTGTTGATAACCGGTCAGGCCAAGGCGTAATCGCTAGCCGCATCGGCCTGAAACGGCGGGTGACCCCGGTCATGGATGACACTGACATCTACGAGTATGTCAAAAACATTGACCACCAGGTATACTGTGTGCTGATCGACGAAGCCCAGTTTTTGAAGAAGCACCACGTTCTGCAACTGATCAAGATCGTGGATGAACTCAATATTCCGGTGATGACGTTTGGCTTGAAGAACGACTTCAAGAACGAGCTGTTTGAGGGCTCCAAGTACCTATTGATCTATGCTGATAAGATCGAAGAGATGAAGACCATCTGTTGGTTCTGCCCTCACAAGGCGACAATGAACCTGCGTATTCACGATGGTAAACCGGTCTACGAGGGTGAACAGGTTCAGATTGGCGGGAACGAATCGTACTATCCCGTTTGCCGCAAACACTACTTCCACCCATTGTTAGACCAAGGACAGGAGGAATAATTTCTATGGAAATGAAGGACATTTTCGATAAGTTGCAGGCGGTAGCGGACCGTTACGACGAGTTGAATGAATTAATCAGTGATCCAGCCGTGATCGCTGACTCCCAACGTTTCATGAAGCTCTCCAAGGAAGAAGGGAGCCTGCGGGAAACGGTTGAGAAGTATGATGAGTACAAGAAGGTCACCCAGACCATCAGTGATGACGAAGAAATGCTGCGGGAAATCGATGACCCGGACTTGACTGCGATGACCAAGGACGAGTTGAGTGACGCTAAGGAAAAGCAGGCTAAGCTGGAGAAAGAGCTTGAGGTCCTGCTGATCCCGAAGGACCCTAATGATGACAAGAACATCATCATGGAAATCCGTGGGGCCGCTGGTGGTGATGAGGCCAGCCTCTTTGCCGCCGACCTTTATAACATGTACCTTCACTATGCTGAACGGCAAGGCTGGAAGGTTGAAGTGGTTGATAAGAACGAAACTGAAGTCGGGGGCTTCAAGGAAATCGCCCTGATGATCACCGGGGATAAGGTCTACTCCAAGTTGAAGTTTGAAAACGGTGCGCACCGGGTTCAGCGGGTCCCGGTTACCGAATCTGCTGGCCGGGTTCACACCTCAACGGCGACAGTCGGGGTAATGCCAGAGGCCGAGGATGTCGACGTGGAATTGGATCCCAAGGATATCCGGGTCGATGTCTATCGTTCTAGTGGTGCCGGTGGTCAGCACGTTAACAAGACTTCCTCAGCGGTGCGGATGACTCACCTGCCAACTGGAATTGTGGTTGCCATGCAGGATGAGCGGTCACAGCAACAGAACCGGGCTAAGGCCATGCGGATTCTGAAGTCCCGGGTCTACGACTACTACCAGCAAAAGGAACAGAGCGCTTACGATCAGAAGCGGAAGGATGCGATCGGTACCGGGGACCGTTCTGAGCGGATCCGGACCTACAATTATCCACAAAACCGGGTTACGGACCACCGGATTGGTCTGACCCTGAATAAGTTGGATAAGATCATGGCTGGTGATCTGGATGAGATCATTGAAGCTCTGATTGTTGCCGACCAGACGAAGAAGCTGGAACAGCTGCGGAATGAATAGTAATATCCAGAACTACTTTATGGCGCAGCGCTGGGCACAGACGCAACTTGCTGGAACAGACGTCGATCCAGGGGCGCCGCAGTTCTTGCTGCAGATGCGGCACGACTGGGACGCCACTCACTTGCTGTTGCATAATCGTGATCGGATGCCGGCAGACGAGCAGGAGTGGTTTCACCAGGCCATTGAGCGCCTGCTAAAGCATGAACCGGCCCAATACATTGCCGGGAAGGCGCCGTTCTATGGCCGCACCTTCACCGTCACGCCAGCGGTGCTGATTCCGGAGGCGGAAACGGCCGAGCTAGTGGATTGGGTATTAGCTGAGTTGCCAGATCAGCCGCTGAAGGTTTTGGATCTGGGAACCGGGAGCGGGGTGATTGGGATTACCCTGGCCCTGGAGCGTCCCCAGTGGCAGGTGACCCTGAGTGATGTTTCACCGGACGCCCTAAAGGTTGCCCGTCAAAATGCCCACCACTTTGACCTAGATCTGCCAATAGTGAAGAGCAATCTTTTTGATGGGTTGGCTGGGCAGCACTTTGACGTGATTGTGACTAACCCGCCTTATATTGATCCAGCAGCAACCGGCATAATGGATGAAGCGGTGCTGGAGTATGAGCCGTCTTTAGCCCTGTTCGCTGATGAGGCCGGACTGGGCTTCTATCACCGGCTTTTCACCCAGGCGGGGGCCCATCTGACGGCAGCTGGCCAGCTGTTCGGCGAGACCGGTTTTGACCAGGAGAAGTCAATCCAAACCCTGCTTCACCGGTGTGACCGCCAAGCAAAGATTGAGAAACGCCATGATGTGGCTGATAAGATGAGGATGATACATGTATGGGACTTTTCAGGCGCAGGAGGAAATTAGCGAGAATGGATACCAAGATTTTTCAATTAAGTGAAATTGATCAGGCCGCTGCCGCCATCAAGCGGGGCGAGCTGGTGGCGTTCCCGACCGAGACGGTCTACGGCCTCGGGGCTGACGCAACGAATGAGGATGCCGTTAAGAACGTCTACCTGGCCAAGGGACGGCCGAGCGATAACCCATTGATTGTCCACGTTAATTCGGTGGCAATGGTGGAAAAGTACGCGGCGGAGATCCCCGACGATGCTCGTAAGTTAATGAAGGCTTTTTGGCCGGGTTCACTGACGATCATCTTGAAGATTAAGAAGCACGTACTTTCCAAGACAGTTACCGGAGGGCTGAAGACGGTGGCCTTCCGTTTTCCTGACTGTCAACCCACCCTTGACCTGATCGCCAAGGCGGGAGTACCGATGGTGGGACCATCAGCCAACACGTCTGGTAAGCCAAGCCCAACCACGGCCCAGCACGTCTACCATGATTTACATGGCAAGATTGCGGGAATCCTGGATAACGGGCCAACCCGGGTCGGTGTCGAATCTACGGTTCTGGATATGTCCACGGATCAACCAGTAATTCTGCGGCCAGGTGCAGTCACCAAGAAGGATATCGAATCCGTTATTGGCTCAATCGATGTTAACCACCACAAGGTCGGCAAGAATGAAACCCCGAAGGCCCCGGGGATGAAGTACAAGCACTATGCTCCTAACGCCCAGGTATACATCGTGGACGAGGGGACCGACTGGGGGGACGTGGTCAAGTGGATCCAACAGCAACCCTTTGATGTTGGAATGATGGCTGAAGAGCGGATCCTCCAGCAGGCTACGCTACCGATGAACGCGGTCCAATTCTCACTGGGGACGGGTGTTAAGGACGCCAGTGCCCGACTGTTTGATGGCTTGCGGCAGTTTGACGACCAGCCAAATGTCAAGGCGATCGTCACCCAGGCCTTCCCGGCACAGGGACTCGGTGGTGCTTACATGAACCGGCTTAACAAGTCTGCCGGCGGGGTTCATTTTGACGCTGCGGCGACTAAGTAAACGCGGTAAATTAACAATTTCAATAGTTGTGAGAAGCTGGACAAAGATGTTTTGTCACTTCTCATTTTTTTTGGTAGAATGGAGAAGAAATTCAAAGGAGTGTATTAGGCATGGGCAAGTTTGAAGTTATTGATCACCCACTGATTCAGCACAAGTTAACAATGATTCGGGATAAGAACGTTGGTACCAAGTTCTTCCGGGAAACGGTTAAGGAAATCTCAACGCTGATGGCATACGAGGTCGCTCGTGATATGCCACTCAAGGATGTCGAGATTGAAACCCCAATCGCTAAGACAACACAGAAGGAACTGGCTGGTAAGAAGGTTGCCATTATCCCAATCCTGCGTGCTGGTTTAGGGATGGTTGATGGGATGACCGACTTGATTCCGGCTGCCAAGATCGGTTTCATCGGGATGTACCGTGACGAAGAGACGTTGAAGCCCCACGAGTACTTCGTCAAACTGCCAAACGACATTACAGAGCGGCAACTGTTCATCGTGGACCCAATGTTAGCCACCGGTGGTTCAGCAATGATGGCTATCGAAGCCTTGAAGAAGCGGGGTTGCCAAGAGAAGAACATGAAGTTCGCCTGCCTGGTAGCTGCCCCAGAGGGTGTTAAGGCCGTTCGGGAAGCCTACCCAGACGTTGATCTTTACGCTGCGGGCCTTGATGATCACCTGAACAAAGACGGCTACATCGTTCCTGGTTTGGGTGACGCTGGTGACCGGCTCTTCGGTACTAAGTAGTTACTAATAATCAAAAGTGTTTACGAAGACCATAAGATTTTCGTAAACACTTTTTTATTTGGCCCAAAAGATAGTAGAATGGCAACGACTAATTTATAAGGGAATGTCAAAATTGTTAGATTTATCTTGGCTGCGTGCGAAACGGTGGCTGCTGGCGGGCTTGCTCATCCTCGGTCTCGTTAGCGTGGCCTTTACAATGAATAACCAGCGTTTTTACCGGCGACCAATCGCTAAGGTGGTCAAGGTAACACCCGTGGGCCATCCCCGGCGCACCAGTGACCAGTTTCAAAATGTTGACCACCAGTACGACCAGCAGATCACGGCCGTCATGATGAATGGCCGCTACCGTGGGCAACGGGTGCAGCTTTCCAACACCTATAGTGATTCGCGGCCCATGGATCAACGTTACCGGGTTGGCAACCAGGTTTTCCTGAGTCAGGTTCGTCGTCATGGTAAGCAGCTAACAGCCAATATCAATGGTTATAAGCGTGACACCGTGCTGGTCCTGGTGGCCTGGTTGGTTATCTTCCTGCTCTTGGTGACGATGGGGAAGGCCGGGGGCTGGGCGCTGACCAGCGTGGTTGTAAATGCCCTGCTCTTCATCCTGGCCGTGGAGCTAGATCTGCATAATAACGGTGAGCACATCATGGCAATTTTCAGTGTCCTTACCATTATTTTTGCCTTTATCAGCCTGCTTTTGGTACTGGGCCCGAGCAAGAAGATGCTGGCAACGTTCAGCGCTACCGTGATCGGGACCTTTGCTGCCTTGGGGGTTAGCCTGCTGGTCTTCTCCTGGACGCACGAGCGCGGGATCTACTACGAGTCAATGCAGTACGTCACCCAAGTTCCCCGGCCACTTTTCCTGGCCGAGACACTGCTGGGGTCGCTGGGGGCGGTGATGGATGAATCCAGTGACATCATTGCCACCCTCTTTGAGCTCAAGCAGTTGGAGCCCACGGTCACTCCTCGGCAGCTGTTCATGTCAGGACGGAACGTCGGTAAGTCGATCATGGGACCATTGATCAACGTCCTTTTCCTGATCTTCATGGCCGACACCTTCACCTCCAGCCTGCTCTACATCAAGAACGACAACTCCTGGGGGTATACCTTCGCCATGAACATGAGCCTGGGGACGGTCCAGAGTCTGGTCAGTGGGATCGGGATTGTCCTGGCGGTGCCCCTGGTTAGTGCGTTTGGTGCAATGCTATTGGGGAGGCGGACAAAATGACTACAATTACTGCACTGGGATTGGTCCTGATGGTGTTGATGATCTTGGTCGGTGGCAAGCAGGGCTGGTCGGCCTTTCTCAGCCTCCTGCTTAACTTCGGCTTTCTATACTTTGCCATGGTCTTGATTGCCTTCCATGTGCCGCCGCTCTTTGTGACGGTGGTCACGGGGGTTACTATTCTAGCCATCACTATCTTCATGGGTGAGGACGACCTGCGGACTACCGTGACGGCCTTTTACTCGTCACTGATTGTCATGGCAATTCTGGTTGTTTTCATTATATTGATCGAACATTGGGCCCAGGTCCAAGGATTTGGCACGGAGGATAGCGACGATCTCGAGGGGATGTCGATCCTGATCGGGATCAGCTATCTGAAGGTGGCCGTGACGGTGACCTCCTTGAGTACCCTGGGGGCAATTGCCGAAGCCGCCATGGCGATTTCATCGGGTCTGACCGAGGTTTTGGAAAATCATCCGACTATTGAGAACTCCCGGTTGATTAAGAGCGGGATGGCAATTGGCCGCCAGATCATTGGAACCACCTTCAACACCCTGTTTTTCGGGGTCTTCGGTGGTTTTCTGGCCCTCTTCATCTGGTTTGCGGGGCTTCACTACTCCCTGGGAACGATCATGAATAACAAGATCTTCGTGGCCGAGATGCTGGAGATCCTGATTTCCTTCATCGGGGTCCTGATCACCGTGCCAATGACGGCCTGGGTGATGACCAAACGTCGTGCTCAACTGGTTGACAGGCATGATGAAAGCAACTATGATAAAAATAATTAAAGAAGGAAACCTTTAATCGGGTCCCGTGAGGCCCTCAAGGTGCGAAATAATGATGGATCTGACAGATTAAGTAAGTCGGTCTAAATAAAAGCAACTTCGGGGTAACGGTATCCTGAGGTTGCTTTTATTTTAGGAGGGATATCATGGCACACCGTCGAGATGTTGTGCTCGATGTTGATGAGAAACCCAGTCCAGGTCAGTGGGTTGGCCTTTCTTTGCAACACATGTTTTCGATGTTTGGGTCAACCGTGCTGGTTCCAATTCTGGTCGGCTTAAACCCCGGCATTGCCTTGTTTAGTTCCGGTGTCGGAACCCTGATTTACCTGTTGATTACGAAGCATAAGATCCCTGCTTATATGGGATCGAGTTTCTCGTTTGTTGTTCCAATGATGGCTTTGATGAAGTCAACTGGCTATCCGGGAATTGCCCAGGGGACTATTGCGGTTGGCTGTGTTTACCTAATTGTGGCGTTGATTGTCAGCCAGATTGGATCGGCCTGGATTGATAAGGTCCTCCCGCCAATTGTGGTTGGGCCGATTGTTGTGGTAATTGGGCTTTCCCTGGCCGGAACGGCGGCTAAGGATGCCACGATTAATTCGGTGACGGGCCACTATGACCTGAAGTTCTTTGCAGTAGCAATGCTGACGATGATCCTCACGATTGCCTTTAATATGTATTTTAAGGGCTTCTTGGGATTGATCCCGATCTTGATGGGGATTGTCTTTGGTTACCTGATCGCCTGCCTGTTCGGGATCGTGGACTTTACCCCGGTGATGCGGGCGCACTGGTTCAGCCTGCCGGACTTCCAGATTCCATTTGTTACCTACCATCCGCAACTGTATTGGGGTGCGATCCTCAGCATGGCGCCGATTGCCTTCGTCACAATGACTGAGCACCTCGGCCACATCATGGTGCTGAATGAACTGACAGAGCGCAATTACTTTAAAGACCCCGGCCTGAACCATACCCTAGCCGGTGACGGGACGGCTTCCATTATTGCCGGGTTCGTCGGTGGCCCACCAGTAACCAGTTATGGTGAAAACATTGGTGTCCTAGCAATCACCCGGGTACATTCCGTCTACGTGATTGCGGGTGCGGCACTCTTTGCGGTCTTCTTCAGTTTCATCGGTAAACTGAGTGCCCTGATTGAGACTATCCCATCACCGGTAATCGGGGGAATTTCCTTCCTGCTCTTCGGGGTCATTGCCTCAAGTGGTCTTCGGGTAATGATCGAAAACCAGATTGATTTCAATGCCAAGCGTAACTTGATGATTTCCTCGGTTATCCTGGTAATTGGAATCGGGAACGCCTACCTCCAGCTGGGGAAGTACCAGTTCTCTGGTTTAGCAGTGGCAGCGGTTTTAGGGATCATTTTGAACCTGATTCTTCCGCAAAAAGCATTTAGTGAACGTCATCACTAATTCTTAGTGTTTTCTAATCGACACATTGCTGTAATTGTCGTTTAAGGCGAAAAACTCGATGAGGCTTGGGGCGACGGCACTTGTCTCCCTTAGCGAGATTTAATATTTTTTTGAATTTTCCCTTAAATAATGATATATTACTAGACGTAACTTGGGCTAACTAGTTCTTTCAGAGCGACTTTTAACCAACTTACAAGCCAAATTATTGTTATAAGGAAAGAGGTGGAATATGAATGGGCGGTGATGCTTTAACTTTTAAGCTTTTCGGACTCACGTTCAATACTACGAACATTGTTTCTGGACTGATTATCTACGCAATCGTGTTCTTCACTCTTTACGGGATGTCACGAAAGATCCAAATGAAGCCTACTGGTGCACAAAATGTATTTGAGTGGCTAGTTGACTTTACTAATGGAATTGTGCGAAGTCAGATGCCAGCATCCGAACAAGGGCACTATAGTTTCTTTGCCTTTGTTTTGTTTGTTTTCATTTTCTTTGCAAACCAATTCGGTTTAATTTTCCAATTCCATTGGAACGGAGCTGAAGTGCTTAGAAGTCCAACGGCAGATCCAGTTGTTACGTTAACACTTTCTTTAATGGTAATGGTATTAGCATTCGCTGCTGGAGTAGCACATAATGGCCTTGGTGGATACTTGAAAGGATACACTAAACCATTTACTTTAATGCTTCCTGTTAACATTATCGAAGACTTTGCTAACTTCTTAACTCTTGGTCTCCGTATTTTTGGTAACATTTTTGCCGGTGAACTTTTAATGAGTTTGATTGCTAATATGGCATTCTCACATGGAATCCTAACTATTATTCCAGGACTATTTTTGGAACTAGCATGGCAAGGGTTCTCCGTATTTATCGGTTCGATTCAGGCATATGTCTTTGTAACATTAACGACGGTTTATATTTCTCGGAAGATTTCCGAATAATAATCCCTAAGGAGGAATTTTAAAATGGCATTAGGAGCAATTGCTGCAGGACTCGCGGCTATGGGTGCCGCTATCGGTGGTGGTATTGGTGATGGTATCTTAATTGGACACACTGTCGACAGTATCGCACGTCAACCAGAATTACAAAGTAGATTACAAGCAACGATGTTCATCGGTGTTGGTTTGATTGAAGCCATGCCTATTATCGCCATCGTTATTGGCTTCCTTGTTATGAACAAGTAATTATTTAATCACGATTTGATTTTGTACGACAAGGAGGTGTCAATAGATGTTTGTGAACAGTGTGTTAGCTGAATCGAACAGTTTATACATCGGGGACCTTGTATTCTACATCGTTACGTTCATTATTCTGATGCTGCTGGTCAAGCACTTCGCATGGGGACCAGTTACTGACATGATGAAGAAGCGGGCAGACAAGATTGCCAGTGATATCGACAACGCGGCGCGGTCACGGGAAAATGCCGAAAAGATGGCTGCTAAGCGTCAAGCCGAACTGCAAAATTCACGTCAAGAAGCTGCAGACATTGTAAGCAATGCCAAGAAGTCGGCTGAAACACAACGAGCACAAATTGTTGAGGCAGCACAAAATGATGCTCAAGCCCTCAAACAACAAGCACAACAGGATGCGGATCAAGCACGTCGCGATGCGCTGAATGGTGCGAAGGATGACGTTGCAAACTTATCTATTGAGATTGCTTCCAAACTCATCCAAAAAGAATTAAAGGCGGACGATCAAAAAGAATTGATCGATTCCTATATCGAAGGGTTGGTAGAACATGAGTCTTGATAAGAAGACAGTTGCTGATCGCTATGCGAAAGCACTGTTTGAATTGGTCGATGCTGATAACGAACTCGATCAAACTTATCAAGAATTGATTGCTTTACGCCAAGTCTTTGAGGACAACGAGGGATTGGACGCCGCACTTGCGGGAGTTCAACTGTCACTTGATGAAAAGAAATCATTGATTAAAGATTTACAGCAAGGTGCTTCAAAGTATGTTGCTAACTTAATTCAAATGGTTTTCGATTACGGCCGTATTGACTGCATGGTCGCAATTATTGATGAGTTTGAACGGCGGTATGACCGTAAAATGAAGCGGATGCATGCTGACGTTACCACAGCGATCCAACTCGATAAACAACAGGAGGATCAACTGAAGGCTAATCTTGCAAAACGTTTTGGTGCTAATGAAGTTACCTTAACGAAACATGTTGATCCAGAAATTTTAGGTGGGGTTATTGTCCATGTTGATAATAAGACATTAGATGGTAGTCTCAGCTCAAAGATTAAGCAAATTCGTCGTTTACTAGTTAGATAAATATATCTTTTTTCAAAGAGGTGAGACCTTTATGAGCATTAAAACTGAGGAAATCAGTTCACTCATCAAGAAACAGCTTGCCAACTACCAAGACCAAGTTTCTGTTGAAGAAACTGGGACGGTTACCTACGTTGGTGATGGTGTTGCTCGTGCCGATGGCTTGGAAAATGCCATGGCCGGTGAGTTGCTCGAATTTAGCAACGGTGTTTACGGAATGGCCCAAAACCTCGAAAGTAACGATGTTGGTATCGTTATTTTAGGGGACTTCACGGGTATCCGTGAAGGTGACACCGTTAAACGGACGGGTCGAATCATGGAAGTACCCGTCGGTGATGCATTGCTAGGACGGGTTGTTGACCCATTAGGTCGGCCAATTGATGGCTTAGGTGAAATCAAGACCGACAAGACGCGTCCTATCGAACGGAAGGCTCCAGGGGTTATGGAGCGGAAGAGTGTTAGTGAACCACTGCAAACTGGTATCAAGGTTATCGATGCCTTAGTTCCAATTGGTCGTGGTCAGCGTGAGTTAATCATTGGTGACCGGAAGACCGGTAAGACCGCCATTGCATTGGACACGATCATTAACCAAAAGGATAAGGATGTTATCTGCATTTACGTTGCCATTGGTCAAAAGGAATCAACTGTTCGTGCGAACGTAGAAACCTTACGGAAGTTCGGTGCTATGGACTACACGATCGTTGTTTCTGCCAGTGCTTCTAACCCAGCCCCAATGCTTTACATCGCGCCATATGCCGGTGCCGCAATGGGTGAAGAGTTCATGTTTGGTGGCAAGGATGTTTTGATCGTCTACGATGACCTTTCAAAGCAGGCCGACGCTTACCGTGAACTTTCACTGATTCTGCGTCGTCCTCCTGGTCGTGAAGCTTACCCTGGTGATATCTTCTACACCCACTCACGTTTGCTTGAACGGGCTGCGCGCCTTTCTGATGATCTTGGCGGTGGTTCAATGACTGCCCTGCCAATCATTCAGACTCAGGCTGGGGACGTTTCTGCATATATTCCAACCAACGTTATTTCCATCACTGATGGCCAGATCTTCCTGGACTCTGATGAATTCTACGCTGGTCAACGTCCAGCCATTGATGCCGGGACTTCTGTTTCTCGGGTCGGTGGTGACGCCCAGATCAAGGCCATGAAGAAGGTTGCTGGTACCCTTCGTTTGGATATCGCTTCCTACAACGAATTGGCATCATTTGCCCAATTCGGTTCTGACCTTGATGACGCTACCCAGGCTAAGTTGGCTCGTGGTCAACGGACGATGGAAGTCTTGAAGCAAGGCTTGCACGATCCTCAACCAGTTGCCCAACAAGTCGTAACGCTGTTTGCACTGTCACGCGGTTTCATTGATAAGATTCCGTTGGATGATGTTCAACGCTACGAGAGTGAGCTGGCTGCTTACATGCACGCTAACCACCAAGACCTTTATGACGACATCACGAAGACTGGTAAGCTGCCAGAAGGCGATGGCTTACAAAACGCAGTTGCTGACTTCAGCAAGTCATTCCAAACGAGTGACAGCCAGAAGAAAGCTGCTGCTAAGTAGTTAATGATAGTTAGTCGAAAGGACGGTGAGATTTAGTGCCAGCTTCACTTGCTGCAGTTAAACATAAAATTGAATCTACGAAGAGTACTCGGCAAATCACGTCTGCGATGCAGATGGTTTCAACTGCTAAACTGAACCAAATTCAACACCATACTCAAACCTACGAAGTCTATGCTGAGAAGGTTAAACAAATGTTGGCTGATCTGGTTAAATCTCACAGCGCAACATCTGCTGCTTCGCAAGATGATGTTTACGCTGCACTATTCAAAAAGCGTCCGGTTAAGAAGACTGGTATCCTGGTAATCACCTCAGACCGGGGCCTGGTTGGTAGTTACAACAGTAACATCATCAAGGAAACCATGGGACTGATGGCCAAGCATAACTTGACCAAGGATAATACCGTCTTCTTGACGATCGGAAAGACCGGAACGGAATTCTTCCAGAAGCGGGACATGAACATTGTGTACCAGTATTCTGGGATTAGTGACGTGCCAACATTTAGAGAAGTCCTGCCAATTGTACGGACGACTGTCCAAATGTACAATGACGGGGTCTTCGACGAATTGTACACAGTTCACAGTCACTATGTGAACCGGATTACGTCACACGTGGTAGTTCATGATGCAATGCCAATTACTGAAAAGTCACTGTTGGACGAAGACGAACTTGCCCAATTAGCGGCCGCCAATGACCAACAGGACAGCTCAGCAAATGGTAGTGTCACGACTGCCCACGTTTCGGCTGAATATGAATTTGAACCGTCAGATACGGCAATTGTTTCTGCGCTGGTTGAACAGTACGCAGAGAGTGCCTTGTATGGGGCTATTCTGGATGCTAAGACATCCGAACACTCATCAAGTGCCAACGCAATGCGTTCCGCAACCGACAATGCTGATGACATTGTTTCAACATTGCAATTGCAGTATAACCGAGCACGGCAGGCAGCTATCACCACCGAAATTACTGAAATTACCGGTGGGATGACTGCACAAGAATAATTTCAAACGTAGGAGGAAACAACATGAGTACTGGTAAAGTTGTCCAAGTTATCGGACCAGTTGTTGATGTTGAGTTCCCCTTAGACGAAAAGCTTCCTGAAATTAACGATGCCCTGAAGATTAAGGAAAGTGATGACAAGGTCTTAACGACTGAAGTTGCCCTTGAATTGGGTGACGGGGTTGTCCGGACGATTGCCATGGACGGAACCGATGGTCTTCAGCGGGGAATGGAAGTTGAAAACACTGGTGCCGCAATTAGTGTGCCAGTTGGTGACGATACTCTTGGTCGGGTATTTAACGTCTTAGGTGAACCAGTTGACAACGGACCGAAGTTTGGTCCAGATGCTAAGCGGATGCCAATTCACCGTGACGCACCTAAGTATGACGAATTAAACAACAACACGGAAATTCTGGAAACGGGGATCAAGGTTATTGACCTCTTGGCTCCATATGTTCGTGGTGGTAAGATTGGTCTCTTCGGTGGTGCCGGTGTTGGTAAGACCGTTTTGATTCAGGAATTGATTCACAACATTGCCCAAGGTCACAACGGTATTTCTGTCTTCACTGGGGTCGGTGAACGGACCCGTGAAGGTAACGATATGTACTACGAAATGAAGGCTTCCGGGGTTCTGGAAAAGACGGCCATGGTTTATGGTCAGATGAACGAACCACCAGGTGCCCGTATGCGGGTTGCCTTGACTGGTCTGACCATCGCGGAATACTTCCGTGATGTTAAGGGCCAGGATGTGCTGCTCTTCATCGATAACATTTTCCGGTTCACCCAGGCCGGGTCAGAAGTTTCTGCCCTGTTAGGACGGATTCCTTCTGCCGTTGGTTACCAGCCAACGTTGGCTACTGAAATGGGTCAGTTGCAGGAACGGATCACTTCTACTAAGAAGGGTTCCATTACGTCTATCCAGGCCGTTTATGTTCCTGCCGATGACTACACCGACCCAGCTCCAGCCACGACTTTCGCCCACTTGGATGCCACTACCAACTTGGAACGTCGGTTGACGCAAATCGGTATTTACCCAGCCGTTGACCCACTGGCTTCAACTTCAACTGCCTTGACGCCAGAAATCGTTGGTAAGGAACACTATGAAGTCGCAATGCAGGTTCAACACGTTCTGCAACGGTACCACGAACTGCAAGATATCATCTCTATCTTGGGGATGGATGAATTGTCTGACGAAGAAAAGACGATTGTTGCTCGTGCTCGGCGGATTCAGAACTTCCTGTCACAAAGCTTCAGTGTTGCTTCACAATTTACCGGTCAACCTGGTAAGTACGTTCCATTGAAGGACACCATCAAGGGCTTCAAGGAAATTCTGGAAGGTAAGTACGATGACTTACCGGAAGAAGCATTCCGTTTGGTTGGTCCAATTGAAGACGTTGTGGAAAAGGCAAAGAAATTACAGGCGGATTCTAACGCAGACAGCAAAGATTAGGAGGGGATAATTTATGGCTGACAGTAAATTTAAGGTCACGATTATTACCCCTGACGGCACTGTTTACGACAATGATAATGCCACGATGGTCATCATGAACACTGCTGGTGGTCAGATGGGGATCATGGCTAATCACGTGCCATTGGTTGCTGCGCTGGAGATCAGCACCGTGCGGATCAAGCACGATGAAGGAACCGCTGAAGTTGCCGCCGTTAACGGTGGAATCATCCAATTCGATGGCCACCAGGCGCTGATCGCTGCCGATAGTGCTGAAATGCCCGAGGAAATTGATGTTCAGCGGGCTGAGGCAGCTAAGAAGCGGTCAGAATCACAAATCGAAAAGGCCAAGCGTGAACATAATCAAGATGACTTGGCACGGGCTGAAGTGCACCTCAAGCGGGCTATTAACCGTCTGAACACTTCTAAGCTCAACAAGAAATAAAGAACTCGTCTGACGAGTTTCGTGACATAAGGGATTGCGACACGGAAACGTGTTAGCAATCCCTTTGTTGTTTATCTGTTCTTTGCAGTTGATAACGAAAAGAATGCTCTTATAATTGATGAAAGAAGGATCCAATTATTTTGATTAAGTTAAGCTTTCTTAATATTACGGATCATTCGACTATGGTATGATAAAATACAAACGTTTTGTTAGGAGGCTTACATGCTTGGAACTGACAGGGATTCACGCACTAATTGAGATTGTGGTCCAGCTACTATTTGTGTGGTTGGCCTTTAATGCGATTCAAGGCTTTCACATCGAGCGCTTCTTCAAGCGGCCGCCCCGGACACTGCCATTAGCGATTGTCTTAACGGCGACGGCAACTGGCTACCTATGTGCGAGCTTTTTCTTGAATATCATTAGTGCAATCAGCAACTTGGTGTATCTAGTTCGCTAGGGATTGGGGAGTAAACGATGGAAAAAATGGTGATTAAGGGCGGACGGCGCTTAACCGGCCGTGTTCATATTGAAGGTTCAAAAAACGCGGCATTGCCGATTCAAGCTGCCAGTCTGCTGGCAACCGTGGGCAGCTTTCGCCTAACCAATGTACCGTCACTATTGGACATCATCACGATGAACCGTCTTCTGCAATTCCTCAACGTTGCCGTAGTTTTTGATCAGGAGAAACATGAACTGCTGCTGGATACCCAGAAGCCGGTGGCTAACGAAGCCCCGTTTGAATATGTTGATGAGATGCGGGCTTCTCTGCTGGTAATGGGGCCGCTGTTAGCCCGGACTGGCTATGCTAAAGTGGCTTTGCCAGGGGGCTGTGCAATTGGTTCACGGCCTATCGATCTTCATATTAAGGGACTGACGGCACTGGGGGCCCAAGTTGACCAGCGTGACGGTTACATTGTAGCCCAGGCCGACCAGTTGACGGGTGCCCGGATCTACCTTGATTTTCCAAGTGTCGGTGCAACTGAAGACCTGATGATGGCGGCAACGCGGGCAAGTGGGATCACAACGATCGAGAACGCTGCCCGGGAACCGGAAATCATCGAATTAGCTAACTTCCTCAACAAGATGGGCGCCCGGGTCCACGGTGCCGGAACCACAGTGATTCGCATCCAGGGGGTGAACTTCCTCCATGGGTGTGAGTATCAGTTGATGCCGGACCGCATCGAAGCAGGGACCTTCATGATTGCCGCTGCAATTACCAACGGTGATGTCGTGGTAGCCGATACGATTGCTGAACATAATGCTTCCCTGATCGCCAAACTAGAGGAGATGGGGGTAACTGTTGTGCGGCAGGATGATGGAATCCGGGTCCTGGGAACAGCGGTCCTCCTCCCGACGAATATCAAGACGATGCCGTATCCTGGTTTTCCGACTGATTTGCAGCCCCAGATCTCGGTACTCCAATTACTGGCTAACGGGGTCAGCACCCTGGATGAGCGGATCTTTGAGAAACGCTTCATGCACCTAGAGGAGTTGCGGCGGATGAACGCCAAGTTCCAGATCAGTGGTCCGGTAGCGGTCTTAGATGGACCAACCAAGTTTAGCGGGGCAGAGGTAACGGCTTCTGACCTACGTGCTGGTGCAGCCCTCGTCTTGGCTGGCCTGGCCGCAGAGGGAATTACTCAGGTTCGCAATGTCGGTGAGATTGATCGTGGTTACTATCACTTCCAACAGAAGCTCCGGGCACTGGGCGCTCAGATTGATCGGATCAACATTGCCGATAAGTTTAAGCTATCACCAGGCCACCCAACTAACGAAACTAACCATGACTAGCCCGCAGCTTTGGGCGATATTATGGTATAATACGAACGATATTAACTAAAATAAAATCTTTCTCGAGAAGGAGCAGTAAATAATGGCACAAGATATTGGTATTGATTTAGGAACAGCCAACGTGCTGATCTATGTTCAAGGCAAGGGAATTGTCCTGAACGAACCTTCCGTTGTTGCGGTTGACACCCAAACCAACAAGATTTTGGCGGTTGGGTCTGAGGCCTACCGGATGGTCGGACGGACACCAAGTAACATTCGGGCAATTCGGCCATTGAAGAATGGGGTCATCTCAGACTTCGACGTTACAGAAGAGATGTTGGCCTACTTCATTGGTAAATTGAGCGTCAAGGGCTTCATGTCTAAGCCAAACATCATGATCTGTGCACCAACCAACATTACCGAGATCGAACGTAAGGCCATCATTCAGGCGGCTGAACAATCCGGTGGTGGCAAGGTTTACTTGGAGTACGAGCCAAAGGTAGCAGCAATTGGTGCCGGTCTCGACATCTTCAAGCCACGCGGTAGCATGGTCATTGACATGGGTGGGGGTACCAGTGACATCGCCATCCTTTCCCTTGGTGACATTGTCTCCAGTCGGTCAATTCGGATGGCTGGTGATAAGCTTAACAACGATATTGCTGCTTACATCAAGGACAAGCATGGCCTGGTTATCGGTGAACACACCGCTGAAAATATTAAGATGAAGATCGGGACAGCCCTCAAGGTTGAAAAACCAGCTGAGATGGACGTTCGTGGTCGAGACGTAGCTAGTGGAATGCCTAAGCAGATTACTGTTAACGAAAACGAAATCGAAGAGGCTATCCACGATACCTTGGAACAGATTCTGACGGCTACGATCAATGTTTTGGAAACTGTACCACCAGAGCTGGCCAGTGATATTATTGACCGGGGAATTATGTTGACCGGTGGGACGGCCCTGTTGAAGGGAATTGATAAGCTCTTCAGCGATCGTCTGAAGGTGCCGGTTGTAGTATCCCAGAGCCCACTGGACAATGTTGCTAAGGGTGCCGGTGAGATGCTGGAACGGATGCAAAAGACTGATAAGAAGAAGTAACATCGATGGTTCAGGTATTATGCAAAATGGTGCGGTGGTACCAACGAACGATTTCGGCACGACGGCAGATTCGGGTCTGTCGTTATTATCCTAGTTGTTCCCAGTACATGCTCGAATCCTTAGAACGTTTTGGGATGAAGGGAATCCTGCTGGGAATTGCCCGGATTCTGCGTTGCCAACCGTTTGTGCGTGGGGGTTATGACCCAGTACCTGACCATTTTACGTTTCGACGCAAATACTAAGTAAAAGGTGAAATTGTGGCTAAAAAAGACAAAAAGATTGAAGTAAGTGTTAAGGATATTGAACGGCAAAATCAACCGGTTCAGCAGATCTTTATTGGTGAACGGCTGATTGGTGAAGTGGTAACGGATAATGATCGCTTCAAGGCTCTTCTGACAGCGGATCAGAGCGAATTCTTTGTTCATTCGCAAGAAGAAGGCCTGGAGATGGTTCTCCAGCAGTACCACCTGCACCAGCACTAATGCGGTACCGTTCTCTTTGAAAATAATTGAGTAAAGGAGTTAGGTAATGCAACGTTCGCAAAGTGATGAAGAAAGTCGGATTGACTGGGGGATTATTTTCTGTGTCCTCCTGCTGGCGTTGATTGGGTTAGCCTCCATTTACGTGGCGGCTGTTCATGACCGCCAACCGACTAGTGTGGCCCGTCAGGTAATTACCCAGCTGGTATGGTACGCGATTGGGACAATTCTGATCGTGGTGATCATGCAGTTTGACTCGGAGCAACTGTGGAAGATTGCGCCAATTGTTTATTGGCTGAGCCTCTTCCTCATGTTTGCCATCCTGGTCTTCTATAGTCGATCGTACTATGCAAGTACCGGGGCGAAGAGCTGGTTTGCCATTGGGCCGTTTACCTTCCAGCCTTCGGAAATTATGAAACCGGCTTATATCTTGATGATGGGCCGGGTGATTACTACCCATAATAACCGGTACAGTGTTCATACCGTTCAGTCTGACTGGCGGTTGATTGGGACAATGTTCCTCTGGCTGTTGCCAATTCTAGTCTCACTGCACTTCCAAAATGACTTCGGGACATCTCTGGTGTTCTTTGCCATCTTCTGTGGGATGGTCCTGGTTTCCGGGGTTACCTGGCGGATCATCGCTCCAGCAGCGACTGTATTAGCAGTTGTTGGTGGCTCGGCCCTGGCCATGGTTACTTCATCGGTTGGGCGGCGGATCCTGGAGCACGTTGGCTTTCAGGCCTACCAGTTCGACCGGGTTGACACCTGGTTGCACCCAGAGCAGGATACGACTAACCAGGGTTACCAGCTATGGCAGAGTATCAAAGCAGTTGGTTCCGGTGGAATTGCCGGGACCGGGTTTAACAACTCAAAGGTCTATGTACCTGTGCGGGAATCAGATATGATTTTCTCCGTAATTGGCGAGAACTTCGGCTTTATCGGTGGGGTTCTCCTCATTTTGATCTATTTACTCTTAATTTATCTGATGATTCGTGTTACATTTGATACTAAGAATGAATTTTATGCCTACATCTCAACCGGGGTCATTATGATGATCCTTTTCCACGTTTTTGAAAACATTGGAATGAACATCGGATTGCTGCCGTTGACAGGGATCCCGCTTCCGTTCATTAGCGCCGGGGGTTCTTCTTTAATTGGTAACCTGATCGGGATAGGGATGGTAATGTCGATGCGTTACCATCATCATTCTTACATGTTTAGCAACAAAAAAGAGTTTAGATAGTGGGGTATATAGATATGGCTGCAAAAAACAACTACTTTTGGACTAAGAAGCTCGACAACGGTAACACTCGGGTAGGCCTGAATGATCAGGGCCGTGATGACCTGGGTAAGATCAGCTTCATCGATGTTCCTGCCAAGGGAACGACCCTTGAAGATGGTGGCAAGTTTGTTTCTGTCGAAGCCGAAAAGGCCGTTACTGACCTGGACAGCCCTGTAGCAGGAACCATTGTGGCGGTCAATGACAAGGTTGTTGATGACCCAGCCGGCTTGAGTTCCGACGACGAAGCAGAAAACTGGATCGTCGAAGTTAAGTAATAAAAAGTAAAGCAACTGCCATTTGGTGGTTGCTTTTTTATTTTGGGCCATTGGCGGCATCGACTAATCATGTTATACTTAAGATTCTAGGAATAGCGGATTAAATAAAATATATATGTAAGGTGGTATTTCAAATGTCTAAGAAGTTACGGATTGCGCTGCTCTTCGGTGGAAACTCCTCTGAACACGACGTTTCTAAGCGCTCGGCCCACAATATCTATGACGCCCTTAACAAGGATAAGTATGATGTGAGCCTGTTTATGTTTACCAAGGACGGGATCCTGTTAAATAATGAGTATTCTCAACGGATCTTTGATGGTGAACCAGAAGACGTCGTGGTTAAGGACGCTTACGCTAACATGGACCTTACCCAACCATTGGCACCGATCATGGCTTTAAACGAGTTGAAGACGATTGACTTCTTCTACCCGGTTATTCATGGTAATCTCGGGGAAGACGGGACGATTCAAGGCTTATTTAAGCTGTTGAACAAGCCATACGTGGGTTCCAATATTGCGGCAAGTGCGATGGCCTTCGATAAGGACCTGACCAAGAAGATTCTGACTGAGGCCGGGATTAGAAATACGCCATACGTCCTGCTAACGCCGGAAAACCGGGCCGACTACTCATGGGGTAAGATTGAAGAAAAGCTTGGTGACCTGGTCTTCATCAAGCCAGCCAAACAAGGCTCTTCAGTTGGAATCCACCGGGTTACTAACGCTGATGAGTACGAAGCAGCCTTAGATGATGCCTTTAAGTATGACTTCAAGGTCCTGGCGGAGCAAGGGGTTGCCAATCCACAGGAAGTTGAAATTTCCATTCTTGGTAATGAGCACCCAATCGCTTCTAAGCTGGGAGCAGTGCGAGTTCCTGCTGATGACCCATTCTACGACTATGAAAATAAGTTTGTGGACGCCAGTGGGGTGGTCTTTGAGCTGCCAGTTAAGTTGCCACAGTACTTGACCGATGAGATCACCGATATGGCACTGAAGGCTTACAAGGCCCTCGGCATGAAGGGGATGGCACGGATCGACTTCCTGGTGGACGAAAACAACGTCCCATACTTGGGCGAACCAAACACCTTGCCTGGCTTTACCAACATCAGTCTCTATCCACAGATGTGGGAAGTATCAGGGATCAGCTATTCTGAGTTGATTGACCGTCTGATTGAATTGGGGCTGGAAGAGTTCAAACGTAACAGTCAGATTACCTACGACTTCAAGGAACTTGGAACGGAGCGCGTCGGTAAGAAGAAATTCAATTAAAATTTTTTTGAAAGATATTGTTAAAAATGAGTGGTGATGCTAAGATAATTAGTGTTATTGCCCATTTTTATTTTTAAAGTAAAAATAAATCCGGTAATGGGTAAATAATAACACAGGCGAAAGTAGCAGGAAAGTGCTAATTGCTGGTATAAATATTATAACAAGTGTTATAATACGCGTAGAAAGTAATTAGTACTTTGTTGTCTTAAGTAACCTGAGAGAGATAATTTATTTGAGGATGATAACCAATGAAACTCCGTGGAGACGTTTTAAAACAAATTCGCCGCAAGAGGGGCTTGTCGCAAACCGCATTAGCCGAGGGCATCTGTACTCAAGCGACGATTAGCTTGATGGAAAAGCAAAACCGACTACCAAAGATGGACATCTTGACTGCAATTTGTGAGCGGTTAAATATTTCGTCAGATCGGATCGTTGAAAACGAAGTCAGTGGAGTAAACGATACCTTTAATCAGGTTATTGACTTGCTGACGGCGCATGAATACGATAAGGCAGAGCAGCTGCTTGATTCAGTCAAGGTAAAACAACTGGATAGTGACTTTGATAAGCAACGCTACTACTACCTGTTGGGAATGGTCCAGGTCGAAAACGACCAGATTGACGATGCCATCTTTAATTTTGAATTAGTCTTAACTCAATTTGCGACAACCAGTGCCAACATCTACCTGGCCATGACAACGGCCGGAATGGCGATGGCTTACCTGAAGCGTAACGACCGTGAGCGGGCGATCCGCTTGACTAACCGGTCAGTTAAGTTGATTGACAATAAGAAATTGATCGGGAGCTTGCACCAGTGGGCATCGATCAATGACCAAATCGCTAACCTGTACCTGGAATTAGGTGATCCAGACAGTGCTATTGAGATGGTCAACCGGGGGATTAAGATGTGCCGTGAGCATGATTCTCTGTTCCTGTTGGATGAGCTGTACCTGTGCCTTGGGCGCTGCTACATTGCTAAGGATCAACAGGCGGATGCCAAGCAGGCACTTGAGATCGCTAAGAGCCTCAGTATTGCCCGTCATGGTACCTTGATGGAAGAAGACATCGAGACCGAGCTGGCTAAGCTGCAATAAAATAGCAATTATTTAGGATCATGTTTACTGATGAGGTAGGCATGGTCCTCTTTGGTTTTAAAATAAAAAATATCTCGTAATTCGTATTTTACAAATTACGGGATATTTTTGAATAACGAAGCTTTTATTACTTCTTCTTGTTCTTTGAATTTTCGATTGGCTTGTTGTCGAGGTCGGTCCGAACAACTAAGACATCACAGATTGCCATCCGGGTGACATATTCGGTAACGGAACCGATTAAGATCCGTTCAACCGCGTTCAAACCAGTAGCCCCAATCATAATCAGGTCGGCGTTCATTTCCTTTGGAACGTCCCGGGCGATAATGGTCTTAGGTGCCCCATATTCGATGGAGTAACTGACCTTTTGGACACCGTTCTTCTTGGCGTAATCAACGTACTTGTCGAGGGTCTTCTTGGCAGTGTCGGTGACCTGCTCAACCATTGAGGTATCAAAACTGGAGATGTTTTGGAATGCCCGCGTGTCGACAACGTGAAGCAGACGCAGTTCAGCATCTTCACCGTTCCGCTTAGTAACGGCGACCGCCTTCTTAAAGGCTAATTCGGCTTCTGCAGATCCATCAACTGGAACCAAAATGTGTTTATATTCTTGTGCCATATTAGTGCCTCCTCATAATCTTTTACCTTATTATACACTTTTCGCAGAATAGGCGTAAAGCAAAGTCAGCGATTCTTTGCACGAAATTCACTAGTGACTGAGAAGGCCATCTGGGTCTCTAAGATGCAGCCTAACACCACCATGATGACGATGAAGGCGATACTGTTGGTCCAGGCTGAAATTAGGGTAACAATGCCGAGGACGGTCATTATGACACCCCAGATTTGAAGCTGCCGGTGGACGAAGGAGCTCTTGACGGGGTCAAAGATCAAGAAGGGCTTGCCCAGATGAGTAAGAAAGTAGACCCCTTCGAAGAGCGCAATTAGGGCGAAGAGGGTCACAAAGATTGATAAGATCATCAGTATTCATTCCTTTGATATAAAAAATAGCGCGGTGACAAATCAAATCATCACCGCGCCATGAAAAACTCCGTTGGTGCCGTTAATTGTCATTCAGTGTTGACCTGCGTTTAAGACAGGTGGGACACGGCCGCCCAATCGCCAACTACCAAGTGAAAAGGCATGTTGTAAAAAGGACACTGCACTAGTCCCAAAGTAAAAAGACTGTAAGGCAAACCTGCGTTTAGACAACGCGTACACTACAGAATTTTCAATTATTATGTTAGCATCTTTTAGTCAATTAGGCAATTATTTCCCTGGATGATGGCGACCATGCAAGGCCTGGTGCTGGGCCCGCCGGAGCTGCCAGTACTGGCGGTTTAAGGCCTGCTCAAAGTGTCCATTCTGCTTAGGGTGGAAGTACTGGGCGTCCTTGATCCGGTCGGGGAGATACTGCTGAGCCACCCAGTCCTGGGGATGGTCGTGGGGGAAGTCGTAGTCGGTCCCGTGGCCCAGCTTAGCGGCACCTTTATAATGAGCGTCCTTGAGGTGGTCAGGAACATCCCCAAAGCCGCCCTGCTTGACCTGGGCAATGGCGGCGTCGATCGCGGTGATCCCGGAATTGGACTTGGGTGAGAGACAGAGTTCGATTACCGCATCAGCCAGTGGGATTCGTGCTTCGGGGAAACCGATTCGTTCCGCCGCTTGAACAGCCGTCACTGCCCGCTGCGCCGCTGGCATGTTGGCGAGGCCGATGTCCTCATAGGCGATCACCATCAGCCGGCGGGCAATGCTTGACAGGTCTCCGGCTTCAACCAGACGGGCGAGGTAGTGGAGGGCAGCATCGGTGTCAGAGCCACGAATGGACTTCTGAAAAGCGGAGATGACGTCATAGTGGGCGTCACCGTCCTTGTCAGCGCCCAGGGCCTTCTTTTGGACACTCTCTTCAATAATCGGCAGCGTTAGGTGGATCTTACCGTCATCACCCGGATCGGTTGATTTAGCAGCTAGTTCTAGACCGTTGAGAGCACTGCGTAGGTCGCCGTTAGTGGCGGTGGCTAGCTGCTCTTCGGCCTCTGGTGCTAACTCAATTGGGAGCTTGCCGAGACCACGCTCTTGATCCTTGAGGGCCCGCTCGATGGCAATTTTGATGTCATCGCTGGTCAGTGGGTGGACGGGGAAGATCTGCGTCCGGCTCCGGATGGCGGGGTTGATGCTGATGTAGGGATTCTCGGTGGTAGCCCCGATCAGGACGATTCGACCGCTTTCCAGGTGGGGAAGCAGGAAGTCCTGCTTACTCTTGTCCAGGCGATGAATTTCATCGAGCAGGAGAATCACCGTGCCACTCATCTTGGTCTCTTCCGCTACGATCTGTAAGTCCTTCTTGGAGTCCGTGGCGGCGTTTAGTTTACGAAAGGCGTACTTGGTTGAGCCGGCAATGGCACTGGCAATACTGGTCTTGCCAGTACCCGGCGGACCATAGAGGATCATCGAGGAGAGCATCTTGGCCTTGACCATCCGGTTGATGATCTTACCGGGACCAACAAGGTGCTGTTGGCCGACGACCTCATCAAGGGTGCGGGGCCGCATTCGATAGGCAAGGGGTTGTTGCATCATTCTTCCCCCTTTTGATGGAAGAGGCGGTAGAAGAAGCCGCGCTTTTCGCTATCTGTCGGTTTGGGTGTTGGCTCTGGAGTGTCTTTAAACTGGGGGTAGCGCTTCTCAACGTCGACTGGCGATTGGTAGACCCCGGTCTTAGCAGCGACCACCACGGCCAAGGCCTCCGGATTGGTCCGAAATTCAGGGTCGGTCTTCATAGTAAAGATTCCCCCGTGTTGGTTGGTGGCCAGCAGGTAGGGGTGGATATCCTCGTGGGGGAGGTTACCATTAAGAAAAACCAGGTTACCGATGCCCCGCTTGAGTTCGGCAACCAGTGCGGGCTGCCAATCTTGTTCGTGCAGCTCTTTGACACTGATGGTGAGGCAGACGCGTTCCCGGAAGGTTCCCAGGTACTTACGCTGTTCATCAGGCTTAATCTTGGGGGTTCCATAGATCGCGTTTTCGATCCGTTGTTCGGCCCCTGACTTTTGGCTATCTGTTGCCATTGGTTGAACCATCCTTTCTGTCATTTATTAGCAGCCTCATTATAACAAGTTCTTGGTCAGGATACGAAAAAAGCAGCCCGCGCTAACGAGCTGCTGTATATAGCTATATAGGAATTAGTTACCAACATCCAAAGCTTGGTGCTTAAGGTGTGGGAAGATGTGGAGGTCAGCCCATCCGGTGATGGCACCCTGGAATGCTAAGGCAAACAGGGTCCCCAGACCGAAGTTGTAGATTCCGCCCTGGATGATCGCCGCAATGATGGCCATGATCGTCGGTGGAATGTAAGAAGCCCACATCGCTACCGTAGCGTTACCGTGGCAGTACCGGAAACGAATGATCTGGAAGAGGTCATCGGCCGGGTGCAGAACCAGGTTGGCCCGCTGGTAGATGGAAATGGCAGTCCCAATGAAGGCCACCCCAAGGAAGTTGATCAATACGTAAAGGATGATCATTGGTAAGGTCGTGGCATCAGGCATGATCCGATTGAAGATGTTTGAGAACCACTGAATGAACAGGGAGAATGGCAACATGAAGATGAAGTTACCACCGATCCGCCGCCAGTCCCACTTATGCATCAGGATGGCGTTTAAGACTGAGGTTAACATCCCCAGAACCATGAAGGCCCAGAACAGGGTCGTTGGCCGGTTACCAAGGACGGCAATCCCCAGGTTATTTTCCGCAGCGGTCCAGTAAGCAGACCCCAGGAATTGGGGATGAATATGGGAACTAGTTACCAGGGTAAGCACGTTTCCCATTGAGTTAATAACAATTGAAAATGCAAAGAATGCCCAGCTGGCCGTAAGCGAAATGGTCCGCTTAGCGACTTGACCATGGACTGGAATTTCTTCATCCATAAAAAACACTCCTTCTCTTATCTCTCTCTCAATTCGTGAATTCTTTCACTCACATTACGAATGGTAATTTACAACGTTAGGGAGTAGATGTCAACAAGCGCTAATGTGACACATGCTCTATTATCTGTCTCTTATACACATCTGACGCTGCCGACGAAGGCTTAGGT
>CAMFOZ010000001.1 GCA_945971245.1 uncultured Lactobacillus sp. | reverse complement strand
TCCGAACAACCCCTGCACGAAATTGTCCCTCTCCAGGACGGTGGTGAAGGCCTCCTGATGGCCCAGTTTACTAAAGGGACGGTTGAGGCCCTCGGGCTGCTTAAGATGGACTTCCTGGGTTTGAAGAACCTGTCGATCTTGGCAAAAACCCGCCGGCTTGTTCGCCAGGAGCACCCGGATTTCTCGCCTAACCAAATTCCATATAATGATCCGGCCACCCTGCGCCTTTTTCAGCGCGGGCAGACGGACGGGGTCTTCCAATTTGAGTCGAGCGGGATCCGGAACGTCCTGGTCAGCCTGCACCCCGATCAGTTTGAGGATATCATTGCCGTGAATGCCCTCTACCGGCCGGGCCCGCTGGAAAATATCAGCCACTTTATCGCCAGAAAGCACGGTCAGGAAAAGTACCAGATCCCGGATCCGGCCCTGCGTGCGATTCTGGCACCTACCTATGGCATCCTGGTCTACCAGGAACAGGTTATGCAGCTGGCATCGGCCATGGCCGGCTTTACCCTGGGTGAGGCCGACCTGTTACGGCGGGCGATGAGTAAGAAGAAAGCCGCCGTTATGGCTGGCATGCGGGACAAGTTCCTTAAGGGGGCCGTCAAAAATGGCTTCACCATGGAACGGGCCCAGCAGGTGTTTGACTACATTGACCAGTTCGCCAACTACGGGTTTAACCGGTCCCACGCGGTTGCTTATTCCATGCTGGCATTTGAACTGGCCTACCTGAAGTGCCACTACCCGAATGCCTTCTACACGGCGTTGATGGGTGCCGAGACCAACCTGACTAAGTTACGGCAGCACGTTGCCAATGCCCGTAAATTAGGGGTGGTGGTGAACGGACCGCGGATTAATGTCAGTGGGGAGTCATTCACCCTGCACGATGGTCAGATCTACTTTGGCCTAGCCGATATTAAGGGGATGCGGCGGGACTTTACGGCTGAGGTTATCAAACAGCGGCGTGCCAACGGGCCTTATAAAGACCTGCGCGACTTTGTCAACCGGGTCCCGGCTAACTTCCGTAAGCAGGAGTTAATTGAGCCCTTGATCTATGCCGGGGCCTTTGACCATCTGGGCTATAATCGGGCGGAGATGATCGCTGCTTTGCCAGAAATGGTGTCAGGGATTGACCAGCTCCTGAGCAGCTTCCAGGACGATCCGAGCCTCCAATCAACGATTGAACGGCGAAACGAGTTTTCGTTAACCACCCGGCTATTGAAGGAGAATGAATATCTGGGCGTCTACCTCTCCGGTCACCCGGTCACCCAATATCAACGGCTAGGGGCAGCCCTGCATGTTCAGACCATTGATCGTCTGCAGCCGGGGCAAAGCGTCACCATTCTCCTCTTTGTCAACCATGTTAAGACGATCTATACAAAGCGTGATCACCGCCCAATGGCCTTTGTGTCTGGCTCTGATCAGACCGGGACCATTGACGTCACGGCTTTTCCAAAACAATACCAGCGCTACGCTGCGGAACTGAAAGATAACCAGGTTTTAGTGGTGCACGGTAAGGTTGAGGTCCGGCCGGGGCGGGGGACCCAGCTCTTGGCAGACCAGATTCAGTCGGCCGCCACGCTGCAGAAACAGCTGGTACCTAATCAACGTTGGGTCATCCGGGTCTTCCCCGATAAAGCCAATCGCCAGGTGATGAGCCGACTCAATGCGGTGATGCATGCCCATCATGGCAACATTCCGGTTCTGCTCTACTATCCCGCTACGGATGCCAAGCACCTTCAGGCACGTAGTAAGTGGCTGGACCGTGAGCAGGTAACCGCGCAGGCGTTGAATCGCTTGTTCGGGAAGGATAACGTGGTCCTGCAGACTTTAAAAAATTAAATCTAAATGAGAATTATCGTCAATTTTGAAGTGATAGCGGTTTCTTGATAATTTCTACACAAAAATTAAAGACACTGTTTTTGAAAAGTGCTATTATACAAGTGTGCAAATGAGGGATGCAATTGCAGACCGCAGTTGATGCATAAATGTAAAGGAGAGATTCATTTATGAAGAAAACCAAGATTGTAAGTACCCTTGGTCCTGCAAGTACTGATGTTGATACGATTGTTAAGCTGATCCAAGCGGGAGCAAACATTTTCCGTTTCAACTTCTCACACGGTGACCACCCAGAACACTTGGGCCGGATGCAAAACGTTAAGAAGGCCGAAGAGATCACTGGTAAGCACGTTGGTATCATGCTTGATACTAAGGGTGCTGAAATTCGGACTACTGTTCAAAAGGACGGTAAGATCGAATACAACATTGGTGACAAGGTTCGTATTTCCATGGATGCTTCATTAGAAGGTACCCACGACAAGATCGCCGTTACCTACCCAGGTCTGTACGACGATACTCATGTTGGTGGCCACGTTCTCTTTGACGATGGTCTGATCGACATGCTGATCGATGAAAAGGACGAAGCAAACAAGGAATTAGTTTGCCACGTTCTGAACCACGGTGTTCTTGGTTCACGCAAGGGTGTTAACGCCCCAGGTGTTTCCATCAACCTGCCAGGGATTACTGAAAAGGACAGCAGTGACATTCGTTTCGGTCTTGATAACAAGATCAACTACATCTCTGCTTCATTCGTTCGTAAGGCTCAAGACGTTCTTGACATTCGTGAACTCCTCAAGGAAAAGAACATGGAAGACGTTCAAATCTTCCCTAAGATCGAATCTCAAGAAGGTATCGACAACTTCGAAGAAATCATCGAAGTTTCTGATGGTCTGATGGTTCCTCGTGGTGACATGGGTGTTGAAATTCCTGCTGAAAATGTGCCAATCGTTCAGAAGCACATGATCAAGCGGTGCAACGAATTAGGTAAGCCAGTTATCACTGCTACCCAAATGCTTGACTCCATGCAAGAAAACCCACGTCCAACTCGTGCTGAAGTATCTGACGTTGCTAACGCCGTCTTTGATGGTACTGATGCAACGATGCTTTCTGGTGAAAGTGCCAACGGTGACTACCCAGTTAAGTCTGTTGCTATGATGAACGCTATTGACATCAAGGCTGAAAACCACCTTTGGGAATTCGGTACTGAAACCTTTGATTGGGACAAGTCTGACGTTACTGAAACGATCGGTTCTGCAGTTGCTAACGCTGCTAAGGACTTGGACATCCACACCATTGTTGCCTACACTGCTTCAGGCTACACTGCTAAGATGATCTCCAAGTACCGTCCTAACGCCGACATCGTTGCCCTCACTCCTAACGAGCGGGTAGAACGGGGCCTCATGATCAACTGGGGTGTTCAACCTTACGTTGTTTCTGAAATGAAGGATACTGACAAGATGTTTGACCTGGCTGCTGAAAAGGCAGTTGAACTCGGCTTCGCTAAGAAGGGTGACAAGATCATCATCGTTGCTGGTGTGCCTTTGGGTGTCCCAGGTGCTACTAACCTGATGCGGGTTAAGACGATTGACTAATCGTTATTAACGTTAAATGAAAAGAGTACGATTACGGTCGTGCTCTTTTTTGTTTTGTCGGAAACTGGTCAAAGGCGGGTTCGCCGTGTAAAATAGTTCTAGTATGCAATCTAGAAGAGATAAGTGGGGTAAGAATATGAACTCTGCATTAGGAAAAGTCGTTTCGGCGGTTATGATCGACGAAAACGATGATTATTACTTTGTTCAACCAGCGCGGAACGGGCAGACATACCGCCTGCCAAAGGAAGAGAGTCCCCAGGTTCTGCACATCGGTGGCCAGGTTCGGGGTTTTGTGTATGAGAATGAAGATCACCAGTTACAGATGACCTGTCAGCACATCCCAACAGTTCAGGTTGACCACTATGACTTTGGAACCGTGGTTGGAGTCCGGCGTGATCTCGGGGTGTTTGTCGACATCGGCTTACCGAACAAGGACATTGTGGTTTCCTTGGATGACCTACCGGAACCCAAGCACCTGTGGCCGCAACCGGGTGACCGTTTGATGATTGCCCTGACGGTTGATAATAAGGACCGGATCTGGGGGAAGCTGGCCGATGATGCCATCTTCAACACCATCTCAGCGGCACCATCACCGCGGCTGCAGAATCACGATACCTACGCGACGGTTTACCGGTTAAAGCTTAACGGGACCCATGTTTTGACGGATGGCTACCACCTGGGCTTCATTCACCCGAGCGAGCGGGATCAGGAACCCCGGCTGGGGCAACGCGTTAAGGCCCGGGTAATCGGGATCTCATCGCACAATAGCCTTAACCTTTCATTGAAGCCCCGGGCCTATCAAGCAATCGGTGAGGATGCCCAGATGCTGTTGGCAATGTTAAAGCAGGACCAGCACCATCGTCTGCCATACACTGACAAGAGCGATCCGAAGCTAATCCGGTCCGTATTCGGGATCAGTAAGGGTCAATTTAAGCGGGCGGTTGGGCACCTGCTTAAGGAACGGCTGGTTGAGGAAAAGGATGGCCGGTTAATCCTCTTAGAAAAGAATGATTAAAAATGATGGATGAGATTACTGCCTTCATTACGATGCTTAAGGACGAGCGGGGGCTGGCAGTGAATACGCGGGATAACTACCGGCGTGACCTGGTGAAGGCTAAGGATTTCTTTACCCAGCAGGGGGTCACCACTTGGCAGGCAGTTGACCGTTATGCGGTGATGGATTTCCTGACGGCGCAGCAACAGGCTGGTAAATCGGTGGCAACCATTAACCGGCTGATTTCAAGCCTGCGTCAATTCTTCCACTACCTGGTTCGGCAGCAGCAATTGGTTGCCAACCCGATGGAGACGATTGACCACCGTCCAGCAAGCGCACAGTTGGCATCGCCAGTGATCTTGACGGAGGAGGAGGTTGACCGCCTCCTCGCCGTGCCGGACACGACAACCCCGCTGGGAATTCGTGACCGGGCAATCTTAGAATTACTCGATGCGACCGGGATGCGGGTGACAGAGTTAGCAACCCTGCCGCTGACGGCCCTCCACCTTGATATCAAGTTTGTGCAATTACAGGGGAATGCCCAGCATGAACGCATGGTGCCACTGGGGCGGCCAACGGTGCAGTGGCTTGAGCGCTACTTGAAGACAGTTCGTCCCCAACTAGTTGATGGTGATCAGAGCGCCGTCTTTCTCAATGCCCACGGGCGCCCATTGACCCGCCAGGGCATCTGGAAGAATTTCAAAAAATGGGTTCAGCAGGCGGGGATCACCAAGCAGGTGACGCCCCAAACCTTTCGCTACACGCTGGCTGTCCAGATGCTTTCGCGGGGGGCCAGTGGTCAGGTAGTTCAGGAGATGTTGGGCTATACTGAGCTCCGCATGCTGCGGCCCTACCTGAAGGTCACGCCGCAGGAACTTGCCGCGACCTATGAAAAATACCATCCACGGGCATGAAACGAAGAGGGGAATAGATATGTTAGTACGCTATCGAAAAGACTACCAAAAGATCGCAATGGGATTACTCTCTCTGCTTCCTGAGCTTCGTGATGAGCGGCGATTCAAGGATGAGCTTCACTGGGCCCTGGAGGAGGAGAACCCAATCTACCTCTGGAAGGACCAGGAAGACAATCATTTCATTGCCGTAGTTATCTTGGAATTGGGAACCGACTATGTCCTGCTTCGCCGAATCTCGTTTACTCCGAGCGAACGGTCCGGACGCAATGTTTATGCCCTCCTGAACGCCATTCACGAGGAATACCCGGACCGGCGGCTGATGGGGACCCTGAGTACGCAACCATTGATTACAACGTGGGGGAAGGCTAATGAGTGAAAATGAGACCGTAACGGCTAGTCAACAGCCAACTTTAAAGCTTGGCGGATTTGAGGGGCCCCTTGACCTCCTGTTGCACCTAATCCGGGAAGCCAAGATGGATATCTATGATATTAAGATTGCGACCATTACCAGTCAGTACATGGACTACCTTCACCAGATGAAGGCCCACCGCTTGGAAATTGCCGGCGAGTATTTTGTGATGGCCTCCACCCTGATGCGGATCAAGAGTCAGCTCCTGCTTCCCCAAGCACCACCGCTTGACGATGAGGAACCGGCGGAAGAACCGGTTGATCCCCGGCAAGAGCTGGTCGACCAACTGATTGAATACCAGCGTTACAAGAAGGCGGCCGACCATCTCAAGGATAAGGAGAGCTACCGTCAACAGGAGTATACCCGACCGGCAATGCGGGTTCCCCGTGACCTGGTGAGTGAGCAGGTTGCACCCGGGGTGAGCCTTGACCAGCTCCAGGAAGCCTTTGCCCAGGTTCTTAAGCGCCACCGCTTTATTCAGCCGGCCGTGGAAACGGTGGCGGCCGAGAAGGTCAGCGTGGCTCAGCAGATGCAGACGGTCTTTGAAAAAGTGCTGGCCGGTCCGCAGCGCTTTGTTGACCTGTTGACGAGTGCGGTGACGAAGGATGAGCTGGTAACCACTTTCCTGGCGATCCTGGAACTGGCTAAGCACCAGGCCGTCCATATCGAGCAGGCGGGCCTGTTTGCACCAATAATTATCAAGGAAGGTTTGAAGAGTGATGACTACCGAAATAACGAATACCGCCCAGATTGAAGGCCTGCTGTTCATCAGCGGGGATGAAGGGATCACGGTTGGTGACTTGGCGAAAATCACGGGCTTTATGAAGCCGGCAATCACCGCCACCCTTGACAAACTAGCTGAACGCTATGCGGCTGATCCTAACAGTGCACTGGTAATTTTGCACAGTGGCCAGACTTACCGTTTAGCCACCAAGCCAGCACTGGCCCCGGTGATCAAGCAATACTTTGAGATTCCACTGACGGTTCCGCTGACGAATGCCCTATTAGAGGTCTTGGCAATCATCGCCTACCGCCAGCCGATCACCCGTCTAGAAATCGACGAAATCCGGGGAGTGCAGAGCTCGGGTTCACTGCAGAAGCTAATGGCCCGGGGACTGGTGGATACCCATGGTCGCCTGGATGCTCCTGGTCGGCCATTTCGCTACGTCACGACGGAAAGCTTTCTGGACTACTTCGGCCTGTCGTCACTGGAGGATCTGCCACCGCTGCCGGAGCAAGAGGACCTCGATAGTGCCGACCTGAGTGGGGATCTCTTTTTAGCAGCGTTCCAGTCCCGCAAGCAAGGAGGAAAAGATTAAATGGAGAGATTACAAAAAGTGATGGCCACCGCGGGAGTAGCCTCCCGGCGCGCCTCTGAAAAGCTAATTCAAAGTGGCCGGGTTCAGGTCAATGGTGAGACGGTTACCGAACTGGGAACCAAGGTCAGTCGTCGTGATAAGGTCGAGGTTGACGGGGTACCAATTCACCGGGAACCACACGTTTACTACCTATTAAATAAGCCGCGGGGAGTTATCTCCAGTGCCCACGATGACAAGGGGCGCAAGACCGTGGTGGATATTCTCCGCGAAGACGAGATTGAGGAGCGGATCTACCCAGTTGGCCGGTTAGACTATGACACGACCGGAATTCTCCTCCTGACAAACGATGGGGCCCTAGCTAACAAGCTGATGCATCCCCGCTTCGAGGTTGCCAAGACCTATGTTGCAAAGGTCAAGGGGATTATTCAAAACGATGAGTTGAAACGGCTGCGGCTTGGGGTCCGGGTTGATGGGCGGAAGACCAAGCCGGCTAAGACCAGGCTAAAGGAAGTTGACCGCCATCATCAGACCAGTCTGGTACAGTTGACAATTCATGAAGGTCGTTACCACCAGGTCAAGCGGATGTTTGAAGCCGTTGGTCACCCGGTAATTAAGTTGCACCGGGAGACATACGGTTTCTTGAACTTGCAGGGACTGCAGTCGGGAGAATTCCGTGAATTGCGGCCCGAAGAAGTTACTAAGTTGAAACAACTATAGTTAATAGCTTGTGCAGGCCTAGACAAAATTATTGACAGCTCGCAAAGAAATCGATAGAATTAAAATTGTAAAATTAAAAAGTTGTCTTCAAGACAACTCGACAATCAACAAAGAAACCCCTATAGGCCGCGGCCTGTAGGGGTTATTTATAATCCTTAAATTAGCCAATATTGCATCAATATAGCAAAAATAAGAACTAATTTAGCTTGTCTATTGAGTCAATCATATCAACGAACTTTTCGCTTGTACGCTTAGTTACGTGTAGATATATTCGCCGAGTAATTTCGCTGTTGGCGTGGCCAACCCGTTTCTGAATTACTCGAAGGGGAACATCCAAATCGGCGAGGTTTGAAACGTGCGTGTGTCGGAAGAAGTGGGTAGTAACATTCTTTTCAATCCCCAATCTCTTAGCTGTTCTCCTAAGAAATGTGTCTATCGTATTTAGCTTCAGGGGACGTTCTGGGAGATTATAGGATGCGGGCCGGGTAATTATCCAATCATTGGCTTTCTTGCCCTTAATGTTGCGCTCCACGATCTCAGTAGCGTCTTTAGAAAGAATGATCCGCCTAATACCAGAAATGCTTTTGGTTCGATCTGATTTAACTTGTTTAGAGTGATCATCAGTTACTACCATAGTTCCGTTGATATCAAGATAGATCCGTCCATCTTGTTTGATAACGTCTTTAACCTGTAAGCCAATTAATTCACCGAAGCGTAGTCCGGTGAGATATTGAAGTTCAAATGCGTCAACATAATATTGCTTATGCTTTTTAGCGCAGTAATCCAAGATCTTATGGTATTCATCGCGCGTCAGGTACTTATTTTCAATACGATCTCGACGGGCATCAACCTCGTCCCGCCAGTTAACTTGTGTGTCTTTGACGGGATTAACGGTTAAGAGCCCATAGCGATTAGCAAACTTGTAGGCAAGCGATAATGCTTTACGAGTATTTCTTACTGTGCTGTTTGAGACTGGCTTGTCTTCGTTGTAGAGACGATCGTCAAAATATTTGTTAAGCATAGGTGTCGTTATACGCCGAGCAAGTGTGTCACCGCCGAGAATCTTGCAGGTTGTTTTAAGAACAGACTTATTAATCAGGTATGTTCTCAATGCAACGTGGTGCTTATAGTAATCCAAGAACTCATCTTTCAGCTCTTCTAACGTAATATCTGTGTTGCTCGCTTCAACTTCTCGAATCTTCTTCTCTATCTTTTTCTCCAGCTTCTTCGTTGCTTCTTTGCGAACTTGCGGTGTGTTACGGTCATAAGAAACGGAAACCGTTTTATTTTTACCGGTTTTTGGGTCCTTATATCGTTCGAGAAACTGGTAATGAGTCACTTCGACGATTTTACCTTTACGTTCTTCGTTACTTTTATATGGGTGAACCCACATAATAATTCCTCCATTCATATAAATACCAATGCTATAATGAAGGAGTTAAAAATAATGTGTCAGCAGTATTTTTAACTCTAATGCCATTCTTATTGCAGTAAGAATGACGATCTTAAGCCTGTTTACTATTGCAGTAGTAAATAGGCTTTTTTATTTTGCATAGGCACCACCTCCTTTATAAGAACATATGTTCTCAAAACGTGATATTTAAAACGGCCACGGATTTGACCGTCTTAACGTTTTTATTCTATATCGCCTTGCCCTTGCTTACCTGGCCAAACACTGAATTCAGATACCTTGCCATCATCGTCCTTTTGAATAGACATGTGGTACCACTTCTTATGCTTAGGTGAGTAGACGTTATAGTTATCGCCTTTGAGATCTGTCTCATCTGCGTCAAGTTTATCATTGCCATATTTAACGTGGTCATCATTCAAGATGCCGTTAAGTTTACTCTGCACGGCAGTATAGCCCATTGGATTTGGCATGAAGTTACACTTAACAGCGGTGATAGTGCCATCATCATCTGTAAAGTAGCGGATCTTTTTATCCGTCTTATCGGTGTAATAGAATCCATCCTTATCTTTCTTGGCTTCGCTCTTTTTAATCTTGTGGCCTAATTGCTGATACCCACTAGTGACTTGCTGACTAGTGGCAGATGTGGAGCTCGATGGTTTATAGATGTTGTGAGTATACACGCCGATGCAGGCCCAAAATAGAATTACAAACGCGTATTTAGTCTTGTTGGATTTAGCTCTTACTCTACCTTCGGGAGTAAACAACATAGCTACCAACAATAAGATAACTATGATCGATAGGTAAAAGAAAATGTGTGCCCAGATATGCATTAATTGTTCCCTCCGTTGAATTCTTTAATTCGATTGTTGATATCCTTGACTCGTTTATTGCCATCTTCAACAGCGTATTTAATAAGCGTGTTTGGATTTGTAGCAAGCATAGCCATTTCAAAGTTGTTATTGTCGGCTATGCAACAAGCTAAATTATTAGCTGTTAATTTCATTGGCATAGCTGGCCCCTTAGGGATACCCAGTTCAATATCTTCTTCATCGTGCGAGGTATCCCGTATATCAATAGCGATCTGGGGTTCAAGCATATCGAGGTAAACTACGCCATCGGTTTCGCCCCTCCAATCGAAAGCGTGTGTTCGGAACAGCCCAATTTTATAGGTATCGATAGCAATCTTGTTACCCTGTGAATCTACTAAGTCCGAGCAGTAACTTGCCAACTTCTTAATATCATCATGGTAGTGGTTTAATTGAGCAATTACAGCAGAAGACATATCTAGCTCTGCTTTCTCCTGCCTATCTAATACACGTTTGAATTCATCTAAATCCATTGTTTGACCTCCCAATAGCTTTTAACGTCATTCACGTTTGGACGTACTTTATTTAATTACTGAATCCCAGTCAATGTATTTCTCGGCCCACGTAGGAATGTGGCAGGCCATCATTAACTGATCCTTAGTTTCATAGTCATCAATGTCTATACCATCTAGGAACATGTCTGCCATAAACTCGTTAGCCTCGAACTCATCACCGTATGTAACGAAGCGACGATTGCTTCGCTGCAAACACTCCGCATTACCTTTGTGTCGACAGAAGTGATGGCCCAATTCGTGACCACAAGCATAATTATCTTCAAACTCGCTATTCCGTGTTGATAATACGATAGCGGGTATTCTTTTTATAGTGGTGTGGTAGGCCATGATCTGTTTACCAAGATCGTGATGATAAACCGGGATGTTATTAGCTTCGCAGATCTTAAAAGGATCGTGAGTACCAGCGGAATAGACTACTTGGTGTGCTTTGTGCTTAATCCATTCTTTAGTAAGCATACAAGTCACCTCACTGATCCTGATTCTTCCTATATTTCTTAGGCGTGAATTTTTGCTTAGCAAGCAACTTGGATTGACGGACAACATTTTCTAGGGATGCCGCTAATAATTCAGCATCTTCTGGGTCAATCTCCTGATCACCGTTCTTCATATAGGCGAGAGACGATTTATTATTAAGACCCTGGATCATATCCTCTAGTGTTTTCTGAACATCCTTTTCATCTTTTTGAGTGAACTGCGGTGTATCAGTGCGACCAAGGAGATAATCAGTGGTGACACCAAAGAAACTTGCTACGGCTTCTACTTTGTCAATGCCCGGAGTAGTTTTTCTCCATCTGTTGATAACGCCGTTTCCAAAACCGAGCTTTTCTTCCAAGCGACGAATGGAAAGATTCTGTTTGCTAGCAAGCTCTTTGATTCGACTGTAAAGAGTTTCGTTATCCATATTTGTTCAAGCCTTTCTTACTACAGGCTTATCCGTATACAAATTTGTCTAAAATAGTCGTTGACTTTGTAGGATATTTGTATATAATAATAGCTGTAAGTTAATTCGATAGAAAAAAGCCAATATAAAACGGCGCTCATAAACAAGCAATCCTGGCGGGGACAAGCTTTACATGGGCTTATTTTCTACACTCTGATTGTAGCTTATATGTATACATAATGCAATAGAATGTCGAATATTTTTCTACCAATTAATCTTACGCTGGGCGGGTAGGAGGAACCGGAAAGAAAGGAGAAATTAAATCATGAAGCAAGTTAACGACATGGATGCAGAAATAAAGATTCATGTTCTTGGGCTTCAAAGGTTAACCGCTATGGGCCAGTTAACTATGTCAGATAAAAAGACGTTTGATTTATCTGATTCAATTATCGGGCTTTGCAAAAACAGTGGTCTTTCTTATTCAGAAATACAAAAGGCCATTGTCTATGCAGACAACAGCCTTTATAGCAAGTTGAAACCTAATAGGAACGTTTAGTAGCTTCTGCTTTTGAATATGTACCAGCTACGTCTTTCGAAGCTCCAAGTATGTATACAGGCGTTGAAATCTGGAACACTCCACGTTCGAGATAACGTTCATCTGCCGAAGCATTAACCGTTACTTTCAAGAGCTTCCATCCATGACTCAGAAGCTTGTTTGCAGCTTCATCGTCTGTTACAGAAGCAACTTGATATACGTCGTTAAAGTCCATTGTGAACACCACCTTTATTTCGGACTAATTAGATTCTAGCAGAAAGGAGGCTAAATAATGCCAGAAACTTTAAGCGGACGTAAACGCATTGTTGACTACATGAATAAACACGGCATTTCGCGCTCGCAGATTGCCATCATGTATGGAATGAATAAGCAAGATGTTTCTGATTATCTAGCAGGGCGCAAAACAAATCCTGCTGCTAATCGGTTCATCATCACATTGATTAAAGACTTCGGATTGAAATACGAGAGGGAGTGATTACCACGAATGAACTTGAACCATTGTCCAATGATCTGACTAAGATTACGACCGAGATCAAAACTTACCAAACGGTTGGAGGCCAAGCAATATTCGAAATTGGTCGCAGACTCAAATGGGTAAAAGAGCATGATCTAGCTCACGGCCGATATATTAAGTGGCTTGATGACATGGGTATAACGCCTAGACAAGCGCAAAGGTTTGTAAAGGTTGCTACGGAGATCCCAAATGCGACCACGTGGTCGCATTTGGGGATGAGAGTCCTTTATGAGATAGCTACGCTTCCTGAACCACAAAAGGAACAAGTAGCAGAGCAGATAAAGAATGGTAACGATCCTACCGTAAAACAAATTACTTCATTAAAACGTCAACTTAAGCAACGCGAACAGGAATTATCTGATAAGGATGCTCAAATTGCCGACCAGCAAGCCGAACTAGAGGACAATCGCAAAACTCAGTTGGAACTCAATAACCGCCTTACTGAAGCAAATAAGCATCAACCAGAACCAAAGGTGATTACCAAGACGGTTACTAAAGAAGTCCCTGTAAAGCCTGATGACTATGACGAACTGAAAGCTAACGTAGCACGACTTCAACGGCAGAAAGATGATGCGGCAAAGCAACTCGACGAAGCTAACGAGAAGCTACGTGACTACGAAGACATCGATAAGCAGAATCGCAAGGCTGAACACTGGAAGAGTCGAGGGCGTCTCAGCGTTTATCAAATCAGTAGTCACATCACTGATTTCTTAGCCGCTAACACCTTGCTTTCAGAAGATAAGGAAGCCGCTTGCGATGCCGGAGATGAAGCTCTGGCAAGTTACGACAAAAAGCTTGACGACTTACAGAAATGGATCGACGACCAACGCAACATTACTTCTGGGCGTCGCACAGTAGAAGGAGAGATTATTAATGAGCGTTAAACACAGTATTGTCGGCCGAAGCACTGGCCATGAAGTTCAAAAGAAACGGACCGCATTCATACAAGGCTTGCTGGATTCCGTTGAGGATCTTGATACCCGTGTTACTGGTTTGGAAGACACTATGCGAATCAGTGGGGTACAAGAATACAAAATTCATGAAGCCGGAACCATTGCGGTTGTTAAAGCTCTCGGTGGTAAAGGTACTCCAGCTTACAAGAAACTAAGTAGAAAGACATTTGCTTCGATCTGGAGTGAGTTCAAGCACTACTTTGATGTTCCTCGTTATGGTGAGCTGCCGGCCAAACAGTACCAGGAAGGCATGGACTTCGTAAGCACCTGGCAGCCAAAGCAAGAATTGCGCATGGATATCAAGGAGCTAAATAGCGATGACTAAAACACCACAACAATTTGTCTATTTGCTTATCCATACCTGGGCTCCTGTTATCGATAAGCAGAATTGGGCAATGCAAAAAGCATATATGTCAGTGTTGAATGATGAGATCGAGCGGTTAACGCCAAAGCAATTTGCACAGATCTTTCCGGTTACTAAGGAATACAAGGGCCGTAAATATGGGAACAAAGATTACTACACGGTTACCGACTGGATCTCAGAGAATATCGGTTGGAATAAGAAGATTCCTAACGGTATCGAATTTCTAATGGAATATCTCAACCGTGATGTCCAATTTGCAACAGTCCAGGTTATGCACATCCTTGATACGTTCCATCAACGTCAAACGGGTCAGGATATGTTGACTGCTTTCTTTGAGCCACAAGGAATACACATTCGACACATCAACAGTGATTTAGGCGAGGGGGGGAACGGTAATGAAGGATAACGACGTTAAAACGTCCAGTGAAATTCAGCAGAAATATGGTCTAGGAAAATCTGCTTTTCATGATCTGGTGTTGGAATGTGAATGCTCCAATGATTATTGGGAAGCAATTATCCGTATTACCGGCCGGACGTTCTGGGTACATGAAGATTTGTGGGTAAAATTCCTAGATTCTAAAGCTTCAGATTACCACCAAAAGAAGTTCGGCCGTCTAGCTAAAGGAAAGCGAAGGGCTGTATAGAATATGACTTCCTTAATCATTATCATTGCTGTTTTCTTACTTGGTGAAGTGGTCAATCACATCAATAACGATCACATCTTCAAAGAGGACAGCATGAAGAAACTATTTCATAGATACAAGAAGAAGCATTGAGAGGGATACAAATGAAGGCATTACTAATCTTTGATCTATTCATAGCCATGATGGCAACCTTCTTCAATCTTATTGGGAACATGACCATCAGCGTTAGCCTAGCCGGGCTAATCGTTGTGCTAACCGGCGGCTGGCTAGTGAAATGGATTGATTGAAAAGAAAAAGAGCACAGCGATGGGGGTCACTGTGCTCAACAAAACTAAACATTCAAGGAGAATTATATGACTAATTATCAAAAATTACCACGTTTTAACGTTAAAACGGCAAAACAGGCGAATGAATATTATAAGAACTTTGACGCACTGCTTAGATCGACAGCACAGGTCCAGCGGCTTGCGTTAGTGCAGGATGATGCAGTTACGTCCGATGAACGTAAATGGGAACTGAAATCTCTCAAGTCATACTTACAAACCAGTTATTTAACGGGCTTGAAACTGTGTGAGATTGGCCTAAAGGAGGAAAACAATGAACAACATTGACTGGGATCGCCTGCAAGAGCAACACGACGAGCAATTGCCGGTTTGCCCTTGGCTAGACGAAGATAATGAACCGACACGAGAAGAGAAAGACGAATACAAAACAGATATGGAGGAACTATAAATGGCAGAAAGTGAATCGGCAATTGACATTGCCCAGAAAATCCATGACCTCAGTCTTGTTCAAGGGCTGGACGAACAAACGCTCAAAGACACGATGGATAGTTTGGAAGCACCACTTAATGACAAGCTCGAAGGCATTGCCTATCTGATGTACCAGAACTCAAAAGACATTGCTTCAATCCAAGTAGACATCGACAAGTACCAACATGCCCAGAAAACTAAGGAGGCTCTCCAGAAGCAGAATGATCGATTGCACGACTACATGACCGAAGTAATCATGACTACTGGCAAGAACACTGTTCGGACGGGCAAGCACTTATTCAAGGTCAAGCATAAGTCGTATGTAACCAATATCTTGGACGAAGCAAAGATTCCTGCTAACTACAAGGAAGAGGAAACCAGCTGGAAAGTTGACAAGAGCGCTATTCGTAAGGCTATCCGTTCTGGAGAACAAGTCCCTGGAGCAGAGGTTGTTGAAACTCATAAGACCGTTATCGACTAGGAGGAAAGGCATTGACGTTATTACAAATTCAAGCAGAACTAAAGGCTCCTAAAAACCAATACAACCGATTCGGTAAATACAATTACCGAAGCACGGAGGATATCTTGTCAGCAGTAAAACCGTTACTCGTTAAATATGGCGATGACTTAGATCTCAGTGATGAATCTGTTCTGATTGGTGAATGGCACTACATCAAAGCAACAGCAACGTTCACCGATAAGGATCAGAAGAAAACTATCGTCACCGGCTATGCTCGCGAAGCTGAACGTAAAAAGGGGATGGACGAAAGCCAAATTACGGGTACCGCTTCTAGTTATGCTCGTAAATATGCGTTGAACGGTCTGTTCCTTATTGACGATACAAAGGATGCTGATTCAGGCGAATATCAACGGCAGAACAATAATCGCAAGCCTTCACAGCGGCAGAATCAACCGCAAAGTAATAATTATGGGCGTTCACAACAGCCAAATCACCCAGCTCAGCAGAATCAAAACGTAGCGGGTCAAGCGGTAACTACCAGTCTTGAGAACAAGTACAAGGCCGCTGTATCCAAATACGCTTCGTTGATTGGCGTAAGTTTTGCAGAAGCTAATGCAACGGTTTCAAATGTTCTTAATGACAATAAAGAGTATCTAGCTATCAAAGATAAGAATGCCAAGATCAACAAGGCAACTAATGTCGTAAACATCATGATTCAACAAACAGAAAATGGAGGAAACAACTAATGATCAATCGAGCAGTATTAACCGGACGCCTTACTAAGGACCCTGAACTACGGTACACCCAAAGCGGCACGGCAGTTACCTCTTTCACGCTGGCAGTAGACCGTCAATTCCGTAATCAGAACGGTGATCGAGAAGCCGACTTTATCAATTGTGTCGTTTGGCGAAAGTCAGCGGAGAACTTCGCTAACTTTACTCGCAAAGGATCGTTAGTTGGCATTGATGGTCACATCCAAACCCAAAACTACGAAAACCAACAAGGGCAACGAGTTTACGTCACGGAAGTTATCGTCGACAACTTCGCTCTTCTGGAGTCGCGTAACAGCCAGGAAGGCGGCTATAACCAACAGCAAAACAATCAGCAAGGCAATTATCCATCTAACAACGCAAACGGCTACCAGCAGCCTAACAACGCTCCACAGAACGATGCACAAGTTGATCCTAGTGATCTGCCGTTCTAATGGAAAGCGGTAAAGCTTATTGGCAAAACGATCACTGGATCATCTATCCAGATACACCACCTAATTTAGAGCACGTCAGCACAATCAATGATGGCTCCGTCAGTAACGTGCCAGTTCATTACGAAATGATTGATCCACGTCAAGCAAGGCCAAGACAACGGGCGCTGTTCTTTGCACTGATCGGTGACATACACAACTGGTCCGGCGAACCGACCGAATGGTTGAAAGAGTATTTCTACACGGAATACACGATCAAGACCGCCGGAAATGAAATAAGCTTGGCCAACGACACCACCAATACGGTTAGTGACGCAACTAAGCTGATCCAGGAAGTGATTGATTTCATCTTTGAATTCAATGTACCAGTTAACGAAGCTTACCCGTTGTTGCCGAAAGACGAGAACTACTTTCAGTATGAGTGCATCAAGCACCGGCAATGCCTTATTTGTGGCAAGCGTGCTGACATCGATCACATAGATGAAATTGGCGCCGGGCGTAACCGGACGCACCTAAATCACACCAAGTTTAGGCTGGCAGCTTTATGTCGAACTCATCATACGGAAAGACATAAGATCGGCAACCAACTATTTTGCCAAAAGTATAGGCTAACCAATTTAGGGATCAGAGTAGACGCACAGACACTTAAAAGAATAGGAGTGCAAGGAAACTATGAACAATGACGAATATTTAACAATTGTAACTAACCAAGTAAAAAACATTTCCCATAATTCAAACGAAATGGTTGGCGATGAACTCCATTACGTAAAGTATGAAGTAGATGGTGCATCGTCGCTTACAGAAGTCCCTTGCTATGGAATTGGAGAACATGCCTTTCTACATGTGAATGGATCTGATATTCCATTATCAATTGTCACTAAAGCATATGTTGGAAGCAGAAAAGCAGACGAAGAACGTGCACGCCGTTTTTCGCTCTAGGAGATAGATTATGAAAGCAACGTGGTTATTTGATGAGCATCCTCTCGTCATTGACGTCAAGCTTGCTCAAGTAATCGGTCTTAACCAAGCAATCGTATTGCAGCAGCTGAACTATTGGCTCCATAGCCGATCCGCTAAGAAGATTAACGGAAAGGTGTGGGTTTACAACCGCATCAAGGACTGGAATGAGCAATTCCCATTCTGGAGCAAGAATACTGTTCAACGTACGCTTGATTCGCTTGAAAAAGATCATTTTGTGATAACAGGAAACTTTAATAAATATAAGTTTGATCGTACTAAATGGTACTCGATTGACCAAGTTGAGCTGGTAAATCGAATGACCCAATTTGGGGTAAAGGGAGAACCCAATTTGGGATCTTCTCAATTACCCAATTTGGGTAATCCTATACCAGATACTAACCAGGATACTAACTCAGATACTAGCAATAATAGTCAGGCACGGCCTGACGATACCTCCAAAACTAGAAAGGAGATTATCTCTTACCTGAATTCCAAACTTGGTACTAGGTATAAACCCAATGCTACTAAGAACAAACAAGTAATCAATGCTCGTCTAAATGAAGGGTACAAACTAGAAGACTTCAAAAAGGCTATTGATAACAAAATTGCTGATTGGGGTTCGGACGCCAAGATGTCTAAGTACCTAAGACCAGAAACGTTATTTGGTACCAAGATGGAAAGCTACATCAACGAGCAAACTAATACGGGCATGCCTGCCAACAACAATAATCGCCGTTACTGGTAGGAGGTGGTTGATGTGGGTATCCAGAAAGTTGAATTTGGTTCATTGAATGACCTGTTCAGTGAACACGTTGATATTAATGATCCTCATTTAAAGGAGCGTGCTGAAAAGCGCAATCAGAAGATGGTGGAGATGTATAACCGCCAAGCAATTGAAAATCGGATCCGCCTTTATCAAGATAAATCGTTGTGGGAAGGTGCACCATTAAAGTTTGGTGTAGATGATTGGCAACCTAATCGTCGCAAAAACGTAAAGCAAGCTCGGGAGCTAGGCAATAAAGCCTACAAACTTGCCCACCAAATGGTTAATAAGTCATTCAACGTGGTTATGTCTGGCCTGGCTGGTGTTGGGAAGACGTCACTAGCCTTGATGATGGCCGAGATACTTCAGCAACACGATAAAACCGTGATGTTTGTATCTGCCGATGAACTTTTTAGGCTTTGCAACGATCAGTATGATTTCCCTGAACTAAAAGCAAAATTGAGAGACAGAATGCATTTTATGAACTATGCAGATGTATTGATTCTTGACGACTTAGGGGCTGAAGCCGGAAGCGTTAAGCAGGTAAACAGCAAAGACTTTAATGGTGTTCGTCGTGATATGCAGAGACTCATCTATGATATTGCTAGCCACAGATTTGAGGGAACCAAGGAAGACAAGATCAAAGCCAATAAAAAAGGTATTGAATTAACTCACCCGGTTCGAAGCACGATCATCACAACTAACAACGTTCAGGAAGAATTAGAGCGGATCTATAACTCACGGACGATCAGTCGCCTAATCACGATGAAACCAGAACATCGCTTGGCGTTTAACGATATGGAAGATATGAGAAAGGAGAGTGACCTGTGATGGACGCAATTGATTTAATGCTCCTGAAGAAGCCGGTCATTTTTAACGGAACGGAGTGCTACATCACTAGCACGTATAACGACGGTACAGTCGATCTTGACGACGGTGTGGGAATTTATGCGGATATAAGGTTAAACGAGCTAAAACTGGCCTCCCTTGCGAATATGGAGGTACGCTAGTGAATCACTTTGGCAAAAAAGTGGAGTGTGATGGGATCAAGTTCGATTCTGAGAAAGAGGCTGCTTTCTATCTACGCTTCATTAAGAATTGCGGCAAGAACTATCACGTCCATCCTAGTTACCCATTAGCCGACAAGTTTCCTGTCGGCGGTTACCAGATGCGCGGGATCAGTTACGCTCCAGACTTCGTAGTATTCGATAGTGATGAGATCGCTCACGTTTATGACGTAAAGACGTCGCTGAGCCAACGAGCCATTGACAGTGCTGCTAAGTTGCGCTTCAAACTCTTTGCAAAGCGGTATGGAATCCCTGTTGAAGTGGTTGTTCCTCGTAAGCATGACTTCAAAGCAAAATTCTACGGTTTCACTAATCCGCGATTGCAGAGTGCTCATGCCAGGCGCGATCGGCACGGCAACGTAAAGTACAACAAAAGCGGAAGTGTAATGTACGAGTATTACGATGTGCACCACAACGTTAACTATGACATCCACGACACAATTGGAAGGTGATCAGCTTGGACCACAATAATTCAGATGAGCGATATAAAGCTGAATATGAAGCTTACATGAAGAAATTTGAAGCCTATGAAAAGTATCGTAAAGGTTTGGGCAGATATGAAAAACAAGAAAGACGCACTGACCAGTTAGGCCATCGGTTGTTGGTATTAGCGTTTGGAAATATGCTTCTCGCTATTGGCAACGCCCTTATCTCCAACGTTTTTGGCGGATCAAATATATTAACGGTTGTTGTGTGGATCCTTTTGGCTGTATGGGCGATTGGAGAAATTGTTTGGTTTGTAATGCGCCATAAAACCAAGAAACTTTTGAAGAAGCTTATGGAGGAGAAAGATAACTGTGGATATTAAGAATGCACAAGCAATCTATAAAGAGGGCGGTCTCGTTCTATACCAAGACGAAATTTATGCGGTTATTGATGTCGATCCAAAAGATAACCAGGCCCTAATTGAGAAAGGTGAATATGAAGGCCCAGGCCAATTAACATGTCGCCGAGTGTCTCCAGACCAATTGGAGGCGATCAATGAATGAGAGAAAAAGTTGGTTATTACAAAATGCTAGATCATCTTCATCATTTGGAATCTAAGTGCGGTGAAGGTGTCCTCAGCAAGCCATTGAAAGAAGTGGTTGAGATTGTGAGGAAGAACCATTGCGAGGATGACTATAAGGCTATTCAGGCTTTTGGCGAACGGTCACGAGCATACTATGTTAGCCCAGAAATGCTGGGAGCCGTTCGCTTCTTCATCAATCGCGGTTTCTTTATTGATGAAATTGCCGATAAGGTTGGCGATCTTGATCGTGCTGATGTTGAACGGATTATGAAGACATATCCGGAAGATCGAAAGCTGTATCAATCAAAACGCTATCTTCGACAAAGACGACAGCGACAGCGCAAGAATGAGCACCGCAAGCAAGTCGGTAAGAAAATTTCATTGATTCGCAAAGCGCTAGGGCTTGACCAAACTCATTTTGGCAGAAGAGTAGGACTGGCTAGCACGAGTGCTAGGCAAGTAGTTGTTAACTGGGAGACGGGTGTTTATCTGCCGACTAAAGAAAATCTTGAAACAATAGCGGGACTTGGCAATACAACTGTTGAGGAATTGCTAGAAACGGAGTAAGCAAGTATGGATTTTAAGACAGCAGTTAACTATGAGAACTATGGCTTGCCGGTTACGTATCAAGGACGAATGTATTTCGTTATTGGGCACAATGAATTACTTGGAACGGTTACGATTCGTGAAAATAGCACTGCTCCAATGTTTACCATCCCCAAGGAAATAAAACCGGAGGAACTGATATGAATCACTAGGGCAGAAAGATTGCTGGATGTTTCTTTCTAGTATTGATTGGACTAGCTATTAATTGCCCACATTATTTTGGCGGTCAGCCGACTAATAATGATTGGCTAAATATTATATCGGTGATGATTGCCGTGGGCTACATATTCGATTAGGAGAAATAAAATGGAATTAAAACTGAAAACAGAAAAAGCCAGCTTGAAGCTGACTATGAAAGACAATGACTTTAACTTTGCACTTGTTGTTAAGGCATACGAGATCGTAACGGGCGACACTATTACGCTCAACGAAGTAGACACGAAGGGGACTAAACAGGCCAGTCCCGATAGCACGACTAAGCGCGAAACACACTATACACGAGAAGAAGATGACCGAACGCCTGGCTGGAAGCAACCCGTCAAAGCTAAACTCATGTGCCCCTATTGTGGTAAATGCCAGGATGTTACGACACTATATGGGAATCGTTATCTGAAGTGTCCTAAGTGTGATAACAAAGTTCATTTGCAAAGTACAACTTCACGTTGGGGTGTTCCTGACGAACACGGTTATTACTATAAGGCTATTGAAGTTTATCGTGACCGTGACGATGAGAAAGCTGATGATGATCTGCTGAATGAGATGAAGCGGAAGATGGAAGGCGAAGACGATGACAACTGAAGAATTAGTTAAACAGCTAAAAGAACAAGAGCAAGTGAATGTAAAACTACGTAAGCTCAGCAGCGGCCTTCAAGCAATTAGCATTTTTACCAAGTACGATGACTTGGTGTTGCGTATTTTTAGCAATGCGATGAATTGGCTTGAGGTTGCGTATCTAAATCCTAATATGCTGAACCTAGAATTTACTAGCTCTACTAGAGAGCGTATTTCGATCGCTATTGGCAAGTATCTCGATACGCCGCTGGAAGACCGCAAATCAGAAAAGAAATACTATTTGGAAGCGGTACGGTATTATTCAGGTCCTATTGCTGAAACCGGCTATATAAAGAAGTTTGAGTGTTGTAGCGATTACTCAAAGATTATTTATAGCGGTGAGCCAACAGAATTCACCGAAACTGAATTAAAAAACATAAAAAGAAATGATCCAGCTCTCGCACCGGTAGTAGATGCCCTAAAGAAGGAGATTACAGACGATGAAAATTAAAATTTTTCGTCAAGGAAACATTAGTATGTTTGACGATAAATTCGAAGATGAGGTAAATAAATTTTGCAGTCAGCATAATGTTATGGATATAAGTGCTTGCTCGGATAGCGACAGTGCAAGGCTGCTTGCTGTAGTAGTTACGTATTGCGACTAAGACGAAGCAACTATTAAGGAGGACGTATGAACTTTCTATATGGTTTAGGTCAGGGACTGATGATCAGCACGCTGGTGTTTGGAATATATCTGACAGTAATCGACTTTATCAAACATCCCAACTACAAAATAATGGCGTTTATATTTGTCGGAATTGAATTGATTATTTTCCTGATTGGACTTGGAATCTGTATTTACACGAGGTGGAAACAATGAGGCAATACGGATATTCGTTTGCCAGGCCAGACGGCTCTGTTGCTAACTATCGTATTTCAGCAACGGGGAAACATGACGCGGCAGTAAGCGCGAATAGGGTGCGTAAACAACTGGCTAAGCATTGGGCTGAACCTAATAAGATAATGACCCTAGGTGACCCGCTACCGAGTTGGTTTATGAATGCAATGAGTAGAGGACTAATCATTACTCAGAAGTGTAACTATAATGGCCCGCTCGATTCTGATATGAGTGGTTTCCGTGCTTTCGTGTGGAATGGCAAAGAGATTAAAACCGCTGAAGTTGGGGATCAGATTGTTGATAATGGCAATGGGACTTATGATGTTTGGAAATAAGCAAACTATGAATCTCAACAGCTTAGATATTACTTAAAAAATGAGGTCGAGAATGATGTTAAAGATTGATTTAGATGATGAGTACACAGTTATGATTGATCGCTGGGGTTATCCGATCCTAATCAAGCGCAAGGCTGGAGAACCAGCTCTTAAGGGCAAAGGTAAAGGGTACAACGGGAAGGTGCTTTATTTCCAAACGTTTGGTTCAGTGGTGAAGTCATACATCATGATGAGAGCCGGCACTACCGATATTCATACGCTCAATGACACAGCGAAATTCATTGACTTGGAGCTGGAGAGTGTTGAGAAGAAGATCGACCAGCAGATGGGAGGATATAAGGAGACGGCAAAATGACTAACGAAAAACTCAAGGAGTTAATTGCTAAACGTGATGAGTTAGACGAAATCTACTACGATGAGTCAGATCCATATGCTTTTGATGGTGACTGCATTATGCAGCTACATGACTTAGCGGACGAAGCTATTGAGCTTACGCTTGATGCTTCTCGGGAGGGTGACAATGAGTAAAGTATATGCGCTAGTAATTGAGAATTATGATGCTTTAGATGACTACATGACAAGTCTTGACGTTCAAGTGTTTACAGATAAAGCGTCTTGTGAGAAGTGGCTGGGCCACGAAACAAAACGACAAGCTAAGCGAGGCTTCAAGCCCTTTAACTGTAGCAGTGATTGCGATCACTGGGAATTTAGCAAAGAAACAATACATGGCACTTACCGCCACATTTTCAACGGTTGGTATCACAACGTTATCGGAGGTGGCAACGATGATCACTAGATTTAACGGGGTTAAAAGGCCAGTGTTAACGTTTAACGATTATATTAGCGATCTGGTAGTTAAACTTGTGGAGTATCCAACTGAAAACGATCAACAGTTGCATGACGTAGGCACCGCGCTGGGACTTCTTGGCGAGCTGGAAGATGTGGTCAATCGGTTACTAGATGCACCACGAATCGATGAAGCAAAAGATCATGAAAGCTCACGTATTAGTAATTTACAATCATGATCTTTGATATTTTATTTTCTCTACTATGGCTATGGCCGGTTAGGCAAATCAAGCGTGATTACGAGTTACTTGGCAACAAAACGCTATTGGTTGCTGAGATTGTAATTACACTGATTACATTTACAATTTGTGTGCTATTTGGACGAATGGAGATGGGAATCTAATGACAACTGTATATCTGAACGACGAAGATAGGACGTACCTGGACCTGTCTAGTGTGGATGTTATAGATAATCTTTGGCTGTATGGACGGACAGATGTCGGCAATAAAATTCGCATTCCTATTAGCTCAATCTTATACGTAGAGGAGGATGAAGATGAGCAAAGAAGTTGATATGGGTGATGGCTTTGCAATGAACAAAGAAAAAGGAATTATGAAGGACGGAAAAGTTGTTTTCACACAGGAACAACTGACAGCTATGATCCTTTTCTATGATTTTTGCAAGGAAACTCGCAAAAAGATTTTCCAAAAGAAAATAGATGAAGAACTGGATTGGTTCTTCGGAGGAAGCAGCGATGATTAAAGAATATCGAAAGAAGACAACCATCAAGGCAGAACAGTTCGACGGGTCTGATGAAATGTCGAACAAGTATGACGTTCATTGGCATATTGGAGAGTATGGATTTGTACCTTATTTGTCTACTAAGGAAGGCAAGATGATTATCAAAAAAGGTGCCTGGATCGCTACCGGCATTGATGGAGAACATTGGCCCATAGCAAATGACATCTTCCGGCGGACGTATGAGGAGGTTAAACACTGTGAGTAAACAACGTGACAAACACTGGGGTGTAGTGATCAACGAAGAAGCAGACAAAGCACAAAAGCGCGGGATCCCGTACTCTACCAGTCATGTGTGGATTGAGTATTATGCGGCAGTGGCTTATCGAAATTCAAAGAAGTCTAACTACGTCAAAGGGTTGCTTTATTACCATCCGTCAACGCTATCGTATCGTCACAAATTTAGCCCAGTTACGGCAAGACAACTTAATCGAAAGAGGTGGAAAAAATGAGCAAACAGCGAGAAAAACACAAGATTGCTGTCAAAAATGGAAAAGCTGTCAAATGGTGTCACAGGCAAGTTGATCGTCATTATCAAAGAGAGATTTTCTTTGCCGTCAACGTTCGTCATGAGCCGAAGTATCGTGGCACTAAAGATCGTGGACGAAAGTGGTGGAAGTAATGAAGCAGATTGAAATTAATAAGAAATACAAGGGCGGCTTTTCACTGTTTGAAGGATACGAGACGGTAGAACTTATCCCCGAGCCAAAGAACAATCAAGATAATCTTTTGTGGCTATGGTGTTATGACGCTAACATGATGCCACTTAGCTTTGCCAGAATTAGCAAAGATTACCAGAAAAAGATCATTTTAGAATTGCTTAGCCGCAATAGTCTGGAATCTGTCTTAATTACTGTAGTGATTGACGGATTCGTTGTAGCTAAGAATGGACGGCTGGTAAAGATACATAAATACGAGGAGAAAAATTAATGAAGCTTATAGATAGACTAGGTAGTGCGTTTGCGATCACAACTTTATCTCTGCTAAGCTGCCTCGTGTGGGGGACTTGGTATGCAATTGCTTACTATGCTTCACCAGCTTGGTTTCAATGGTGCTTATGGCTGATCCCGCCAGTAGCATTTGTTGCAATGTTTATTGGCTTAACATGGAGGTATAAGAAACATGGAAATGAATGATAATGAGCTAACACTGTATAACTTCTTTGTAACGTTTGGCGAGGGTGTTGGGTCGATCGGTTACCCCATCTCAATACTGGCAGTGTGGACGAGTGGCGACACAGAAGACGATGGCATTGTATACCCTAACAAGGAAAAAGTTATTGATGCTTATTGCAGTCTGGACGGTATGGATAAACCGCTGTATGAAGCTACCAAAACAATCAAGGGGTGGAAGTAATGAAGAAGTCTGATTTGCAAGTGTACTTCCACACTCTCAGGAAACGGTTTGGCAACATGTTATATGACCCAGAAGTACAACGATTAGATTATCAAATTCTTGCTGATAATGCCCTTGTGGTTCTGGAACGAATCGTTGACGAGGGACTGGACAACGAGGAAAAGGCAGAAACAGAGCAACAGAAGAATTGTCTGTATTGCCACGGCGGGGAGAACCATAAAGCGCTTTACATTAAAGATAACAAGGCTAGAAAAATTGTTCTTAATTTAAAAAATGATAAACATCATCCACATTCAATTGCTGTTTGGTATAAAGACTTCACCGTTGGTGATGACTACGAACCGGGTGGTTGGATTGTAAAAAACGTACCACTTAAATACTGGGCATCAATTAATTATTGCCCAATGTGTGGGAGACGGTTGGGAAGTGATGATGATTGATTATCAAGAGCTGATCAAACATTTCTTATTTGGTGGCCCTGTGTACTATCACAACCAGCGTTGCAACGTGGTCAATAAGGACGATAAAACGCAGACCGTTACTTTGAGAGAAGCATATACCGGAAGAGAGTTACACGGTGTTAAACCGGAGCAATTACGGAGAACAATGAAAATCAAGATGGAGAAGAATAATGAACACTGAAAAATTTATTGAATTGGCAAAACAAAAGGTAGCCGAATATGCGGACCATCTTTTTGAACATAGGAATCGTGAAGAGGTCAATCCTGATGACGTTTATGTAACGTGGTTCAGTAAGACGATTCAGAACTATAAAGCTCTATTGGGAATCCCGCTCGATGGAGACGGCCATTACTACGAAGTTACTTACAACGGTGATCTGAAACAAATGTACCTTGATGTTTACGACTTGCAAGACCAAGATACATACGAGCTCTACGATTATCATAAGCATCAACTAAAACTAGATGGTGACTCGGCTAAGTTTAGCGGAGATACCTTTATTCCAAACGATGCAGTCAGAGAAAGCATTAAGTACATGACTGATGAGAATAGCGCAAACGGATTACATTTTTACTATGTGATGTCGCCTATTGGTGTGGTGCGCGAAATCTGTGTTGCCCATAATAAGCGTGAGGCAATTGATCTCGTTGAAGACAAGCTCTCATCAATTGGAGCGTGGGGTTAGAATCACCCCAATAGTGAACTACAAGCGTATTTACTGAAGCCGGATCGATTTGAACGGCCAAAGGTTATCAATACGGGGCTTTAGCAATGAAACAATTAGAAACTTGGTTGCCCACAATTTGTTTGACTGCGCTCCTGCTTGTAGCATTGGCTTGTCATGCCGGTGAGGAGATAGAAGGAGCACTAATCTTGGTACTTTTGATAGTTACTATTTTTTAGCTGGGAGGTGATGGAGACTTGAGTGTTAGAGATTACGCCATGTATACCGTTACTGCCCATGCTAAGGATCGTATTCTTACCCGGTTCAATATTACCAATAAGGAGCTTGATACTTGGATTCAACGGTTACTTCAACAATGCACATATGTTGAAACACAAAGCAAAAATCGAACCAAGTATCGGCTAAATGATATTGTGGTGATTGTGGATCCAAAGAAGCGGGCAGTGGTAACTGTGTATTCTGAGAATGCGTATGACGATATTCCCGTTAATACGCACACCAACCCAGAGATTAAATCAGCAATAAACCGAGCGCTAGAGCAATTTTCCAATAAGAAAAAAGTTGAAACGGCCAAGAAGATTCACCAGGACCTGGTTAAGATGCTGAGTGCTAATGAGCGAATGATTAATCCAGGAACTACCTACTTCAATGCTAACAATGCATGGGAAGAGTTTGTGGTAGCGTTTGATGCCGTTAAGTCAAGAGTAGATTCCGGAAGAACGTTAATTAACGAGGCAAAGGCCCGGTGTCATGATGATTAACAAAAAAGTTATTCACGTTGAACCTGTATTCATTGTACTAATTTATCGTCGGGTATAAGCTTAATAATGTGCTTTGACAGAGCATCAATCGCTTAACCTGTACACCTAATATTGACTAAATTCTAGGCTTTTTCGATTCGAGATTATCTCTTTAAGGCAGCCGCGTGTAACGTGGACACAACAGTTGGTTCGAATCCAACGGCGGCTATTGACTCTCGTCAGGGTCATCACAACTAAATAATCAATTCTGTATTCTAGTTGCTCAATAGGTACAGCCGGAGGATGCCTCGCTATAGAACCTTGCTCTCTCCGTTAGAAATTCGCTTGTTGGGTGCAAATCCCAGCCTAGAATATTAAGGGTAGCTCCCTTATCTTAGCAATTTCTAGTAATTAGAAAGCCACGGCGATTCTGGCGAACTTAGAGTCAAGCTCCTATCCGTGTAATAAATTTGTGAGCTTAAAAATGAGATCTCTTTATTACCAAGCGAAGATAGATAACTTAGACAGATCTGGTCATGCAAAATGTCGGTTGGAATCCGGCCGCTTGGTAATATTCGCCGAATTAGCTCAGCTGGTTAGAGCATCGGTCTGTTAAATCGAGTGTCGCCCGTTCAAGTCGGGCATTCGGCGTCGGTCTTTAATGGCCCTTAACAACTTAATATTGGGAGTGGAATATTGAGACGATCAATTCGCCATGTGCTAGAAGACGTATTACGCGATTATCCTAAACTCTCCCAATATATTAAGAAACGTGAAGAAGAACTTGAAAATCCGACAATGGACGATGACGAGAATGTTGGCGGTGGCCGTGCTTTGAATAAGCGAAGCGACCCGGTTTCCAATCTTGTGATTACCATTAATGATGATCGACGGCTTCAACGATTAAAACTTGAACGTCAGGCAATTGATGATTGCCTTGATGAAGCTGGGACTATCACCGTTAAGTTGATTCAGAAATTATACTTTGACAATTATGCTAAACGAACAATTCCAGAATTGTGTGATCAGCACATTGTCCCGGTCGGCACTACGAGAGCTTACGAGTTGCGTAATGAGTTTTTAGAAAATCTAGCACAGAAACTTGATATCGACGTTATGTAGTCAGCTATCTTGCTGACTTTAATTTGAATGTGTAGCTCAGCTGGTAGAGCATCGGACTTTTAATCCGAGGGTCGTGGGACCGAAGCCCACCGCGTTCATTGGCTTCACGACAAGTGTAGTCATTCTTCCTAGATAATAAACTAATACGTATGGAATCCGGTGCAAAGCCGACGCGATGGTGGCAGATGATCATAATCCATATTTTTCAAAGCATGAATAAATAAAAAGGAGTTGAGAAGCTCCTCTTTACTGTTGGTAACACGTCTTTAAAATACACACTCCATGCTTTGAAAACGTTGATGGCACAGCAAAGTAGATACCTTGGGTCGCAACCAAGTTTCGGCTGCAAAGTGCAGGAGCCAACCGGGCCGCTCCCGTTTGGCTAGTGGTTCGAATCCACTCATCAGCATAACCCTCTTGGGAAAAATCATCGCCGTCAAAAAAGTGAGGCGGTTAGCTAATAATCTCACCAGAGGGGCTCGTGACGACGGGCACGCTAAGAGTAGGTATGGGAGATCAAAGAAGCTTCGCCTATTTAAGGCGTTTACTGTGAGATAGCCAAGTTGGTAAGGCAACGGTTTTTGGTACCGTGATTCGCTGGTTCGAGTCCAGCTCCCACAATAAGGCATAGACATCAATATAAAGGAGTTGAGAAGCTCCTTTTTGTAATAGTACAAGCTATGCCTTTACGTCGATGCTCGGAGCAAAAGTGTGGCTCTTCAATTCGTACTTCAGGTGGTTCGACTCCATCGATCGGCATCAGTGACACAAAGACGTTCCTATATTTACATCATGTCTGAGATATTTTTACGTCTAGTCACAACATTCAAAAGGCACAAGAGCGTTCCTATTTATTACAAGTCTGCAAAACTTAATGAATACGCTCCGCCTTTTACGCTTAAGCAAGGTAGCTCTTTTTGAGCTACCTTTTTTTATTTTGAAATGAAAGGATGACTCGCATGACTGCATACCAACTTAACCATGCAACAATTAAACTTTTCAAAGCTGTTGTGCTTAAAAATGGTAATCGCCAAGAGCACGCCGGGCTGAAAGCTGAACGCCTTATGGCCATTTCAAAAGGAGTGGTATTTGATACAGATGCGTTTGTTGATCGCTCGTTTTTTGAATCTAAAGATATTATCAACACTGCTGTTGGCGAATACGGCGTGGATATGGCAAAAGTCAACTCGACGTTCTATAAGCGATTTAGTGATGTAGAAAACCGTAGCGAGTTGCAACTACGCATGGACCAATTGGCTCATTACATGAGCACGTATGACCGTGGAATTGATCGTAGTGACATTGTGGGGTACGAACCAGAATATCTCAAAGGACTCGATATTGACGTCGAACACGACCTAACCTATATCGAAGCCTTATCGGTTGAAGAGATCGGAGAAAAGGTAAAGACCATGCTTACAAGCGGCATGGCACTGGATGAAGTAACACAAAGCAACCTTATTATCGTTATTAATGGATGTAAGTTGCCAGTTAATGACTATCTTGACCAAATTAGCAATCGTGAGTTTATGTGCCGGATGTGTAAAGAGCTCAATCTTTTACCAAAGAGCTTTGATGAATTTACTCGTTACCTGATTTATCTGGGCACCGGTAGCACACTTTTAATTAAGTCGCGGGCTATGCTAACCAAGTTAGACTGGCTAGGACGTGATGCACATGCGCGGCAAGAAAAAGCATTTAACCAGTATGTTAAGCAATTCGGCATTGAAACGGTTGCTAAGAATATCACTCGTTACCGGAAGCTGTACCTGGTTCTTCGTAAGCGATTCACTGATAAGACGCTGATTAACCGTGCAATGAAGTTATCTAAGCGTATGTATGTGCCACGCAAGCAGTCGCCGCTGGAGCATGTTATGGATCTTGATGTCTCACTGGATGCAATTCGTAAATCAATGGCTAAGACTCCGATTTACAAATTGATCAAGATCATGAATGCCATGATACGCAAAGACGGCGCTATGAATGCAAGGTACTTCAAAATTCGTAACGGCAAGAGCTACCTAAAGCTGGATAACAAGGATTGGCGCCTTAAAATTGTCAATTGGACGAACAAGACTGAACGAAAAAACCGGGTTCGCCAGATGATCGTCAATGAACTAAAACGGCGCTACGGAGATTGGAGCGATAAAGTGTTCTACATTCCCGAAGGCATCAACTACGCTTTGCCGACATCGGGTAAAGATTTTGTAGGTACGTTACCGTACATGAGTTCATACGAATTCAAGGGTAAGGATGTTTCATTGGGTGTTGCCTGGAATACGCCCGCTGACCTTGATCTGCATATGATGTCACTTGATGGTGAACACTATGGATGGAATGGCTCATACAGCGGGACAGTGACGTTCTCAGGGGATATGACTCATCTCAACCCATATGGATACGCTGCTGAATTTTACAAGATCAAGGCAAATACCCTGACTGCACCGATGATTGTTTCGGTGAATGACTATCATAGCAATGGGGACGTTAAGTTTGATGTCTTCATTACTGGGGCAAATGTCGATCGTAACAGTCAGCAAGGTGTTGCCACACAAATCATCGATTCTAAGTCGGCCTTGTTCCACGATAGTATTTCACCACAAGAAATGTCTAAGATGCTGATGGTTGTTTTGCCGACCGATGAGGGTGTGAAGATTGGCTTTACTGCCACTAGCTTTGGTAACGTTCGGGTGCCGGGTGTTAGCGACACGACAACAAAGCTTATCGAAATCTTCCGACATCAGCTGGATAACACCTATATGGTTACTGACTTGATTAAGCTGTTGGGTGGCCACGTAATTAGTGACGAGGATGAGTTGAAAAGTGTACTCAGAAGTTCAGCACATATTCTAGATAACCATATGGTGACTAAGAACGGGCAGGCTTATGTGCAGTTTAACTATGATGCACCGGACATCATTGGTTTAAGCCCAGACAAGTTAACCCAATCAACGTTTACTGATTTACTAGCAGAACCAAAGGAGGATAAATAATGTTAGCTATGACTTTGGTATATATGCTGGGGCCAATCATTTTGTTCCTAATAAATGTTATCTGTGAACATAAGCATAACGGTTGGCTAATTACGAATTGTATTTTGCTGGCGTCTTTTGCCATTTTCACATTTGTGCGTGTTTATTTTGGATTACCATCAAGAAACCTGCTGAGTATTTTAATCAGTAATGGTTTTTGGGGAGCAATTTATGAAGCAATTGCTATCTGTTTCGTTCCAGATTCTTACAGGGCAACGGGCAAAAACGGCTTGAATGTTTTTGGAATTGGGATCATTGCTTTTGTGGTCGTGTTCTTCGCTGGCCTTGCTGGTGAAGTTCATTCAGCTATGTCGGTTAAGCCAACGTGGAAATCAATCTCAAAACAATACAGCAAATCAACTGAAGCACCAACGTTTAAGCGAAACGAAACACCGGTCGCTTTAGCTCCTAATACTGTATTGAACCGGGTTCATAAATCGATGTCTGACATCCCTAACAGTCAATACTATGACACACCAGACACGGTGCAGGCTCAATATTACAAAGGCAAGCCAGTATATATCATTCCACTTAGCTATGACGGCTTCTTTGCGATGCGGCGCGCAGGCAAAATCCCCGGTTACTTTATCGTAGATGCAACCAATCAAAATGCTGAACCGGAATTTGTCAAGAAACCGTATAAGTACGCTAAGAGTGCCTACTTTGGCTATGATGTTGATCGCCAAATTTACCGTCACAACCCCGAATGGTTAACGATGAGTACACCGCAACTTGAAATTGATAATAGTGGAACTCCGTTTTGGGTACAAACAGTCTACAAGTCAGAAGCCTTTAGTCACCGTGTTAACTACCAAAAACTTCATGTTGTTGTTATGAATGCACAGACCGGAGAGCAAAACACTTACTCGTTAAAGTCATTGCCAAAGTTCGTTGATGAAGGTATCACAAGTGATGCCGCAGCTGATATGAACACTATCTTTGGTAAATACAAGCAAGGCTTCTGGAATTGGAGCAAGACTGATGTTATTAAGCCAACTAATAATGGCCCCGAAGATGGTGTGACATCAATTTTTAACCGTGATGGTTCAATCAGCTACTTTACGGACTTTACCAATCCTAATAGCAAAGCTGACTCAGCAATGGGTTACTCAATGATTAACGCTCGAACAGGGAAACTGACCTACTACTCAGCCAACGGAATTATGGATAGCACCGGTGCAAAAGAGAATGCTAACCAAAACTACAAGGCTCAACAGTGGAAAGCTAAGATGCCAGTTCTATACAACGTTAACGGACGCCCAACGTGGGTCATGACAATCCTTGACAGTTCTCATGCAATTCGTGGTTACTACTATCTTGATGCTAAAGATCAATCACTCTACGGCAGCGGGAACAATCCAACGAGCGCGTTGGATGCGTTCCGGCAGGCGCTGGTTAATGATGGTGCTACTGCTAAAAATACGCCGGGAGCAAAAGATAAGAAAGTCAGCGGTGTCGTTGATCGTGCTGCGGTTGTTTCAAACAAGAACAAAGTAATGTTCACACTCCAGAACAGCAACACTGTTTACACCGTTAACACTAACGATTATGACAATGCTAACCTTGTTCGTCCTGGTGACAAACTAAGCTTCAAAGCAAGTGTAGTAAACGGTCAAAGCGTTGGTAATGTAGAAAACTTCAAAAACGACAGCCTTAAGTAGGAGAGGTAAAAATATGATTGTTCAAGATAAAGAAAATCAGCTCGATTACTACGGAGCTGTGCAATTTCATACCAATCACAAGAAAATGTCATTAGCTAAATATCCTGGAGTAACGATGAAACGTGCATATTATGAGTTTCCTCTACCAGATGATATAAAGGGCAAAATTGGTGCTTGTGCTAATAAGGACAAGGACTTTTATTATCATGACATTGCCCTTGCCGATGGTGATTGGTTAGTAACTGATAAAGAAGGCCAAACAAGGGTTTATACGGACAAACAGTTTAAGAAGGTTTTTGTTAAGAAAGAAGGCGAAGAAGTTTGATTACCGTCCGAGAGCTACCACAAAAATATGAAGCCGTTCAGTTTGATATGGCTTTTGCTTCTAAATACGGTTTGATTAAGTACCCGATGCTTAAAAGGTGTAAGCATTCTGTTTATGGAGACACACATGAGCATCTACCTGTAAATTTGATGTGGCAACTTGATAATGATGACGTTGTTCTTGTTGGAGATAGTGTTATTGATGGGTTTAATAGTAAAACTGGTGTGGTTCGTATTTATGATGATCAAGGTATGTTTTGTGTAAAAGCACCAGTGGTACAAAAGGAGCATTCAGAAGGATGGCTTTCACGCGTGTTCGGCGAGCCTGCTGAAACAGTTTATAATTTTGACGCTCCTGAGCTGAGCGATTACATCTATAACTATTATCTCGATTCAACCATAGTTAACAACAAAGATTGGATTGTCACCGATTCACAAGGCAAAAGCAAAGTGTATGCGCCAGACGAGTTCTTAGAACGATTTGAAGCGAGTGAAAAGGGGAACACAGATGAAAAATGACCATCATATTCGGTACCCAAAACGAAACGGACCATATTATGGACTGAAACCTGGGTTATACCTTGTCGATGCAACGGGACATCGAACTAGGCTAACAGTGACGCAATTGTCTTTTGAGACGTTAACTAACCGTCTGACTATTGGTGACGTTGAATTCCAGGTTCCAGAAGGCGAGATTGGACCATTAACTAAGACGTTTAGTGTTATTGGATGACACGTATTTTATGGGGGCACCAAAATAATGAGCTACTTAGATTTAGCACGTTTAATGGATAAACAGGAAGCCGAGACTACTAAGTTGGCACGGGAATTAACTATTAAAGATATGATCGGCATTCTTAATGACCCAAAAAGTACGCCGGCAGAGCAAAGCGTTGCAATAAAGGCTACACAATTATTAACCGAAGCTGAGACTAATTATTTGAATCGCACGGAAAGCAAAAATGCTGATGAAGATTCAAATTCAAATACTGCTTTGACACCTAATGAATGGCTCAAAAGGTTTGCAAAAGATTATTTTATGGGGGATTTGTAAGCATGGCTAAAAATAAAACGTTTGAAGAGATTGCCGACAAACTAACCCAATGGGCAAAAGAACGAGAATTGCTGGATAAAGATCCACACATTCAGTTCACGAAGATTGTTGAAGAATTGGGCGAAACGAGTGCTGCCTACAACAAGGAGAAACACAATGACTTAATTGATAGCGTTGGCGATTTACTTGTAACGATTATTATCTTTAGCAAGCAAGTTGGCCTTGATCCGGTGATCTGCCTTAATGATGCTTGGCGAGAAATTGCTCATCGTCATGGCAAGACCATCAATGGCGTATTTGTCAAAGATAGTGATTTGAATAAGTAAACTGATGGCACTGAAAGATGTCGTAAGACGGATAAGGCACGGGCAACCGTGAACCTAACAAGATAAAGGAGATAAAACAAATGGAACAAACAGCAAAGAAACAAAACTATTTCAAGTGGTTACTTAGTCAATTAAAGGGGTGGCCACAACAGAACTATTACCTATTTTTCTTTAGTCTAGGTTGCCAGATTATGACACTGGTAAGTAACCCGGTTACTCCAGTAGCAATTATTACTTTTGTTGGTACTACGTTGGGCGTCCTATGTGTGTTAGCTATTAACGCCACCAAGGCCATTAACGGTTGGCTGGGGCTAGTTAGCGCTGCCTGCTTTATCTACGCAGGGTGGTCTGCTAAGAACTACTTATCGATCTTTGAACAGGTGGCTTATGTCTTAACACTGGACTTGCCAGTTATCTTAGCAGTTCGGTCGTGGAACAACGATACTAAGAACCACCTCCGCAAGTTTGGCGGTAAGCAATGGTTAATCGCTATTATTGGGACACTACTTGTATATGTAATCTCGGGCTACTTGATTGGTAAATTCACCAACGATCCACGCCCTTGGATTGATGCCATTAGCTTTGCTATTAGCTTGACGGCGGGTGTTATGTGCTTTATGCGTTACAACAACCAATATTTTTGGTGGCTTGCATCCGGTATCTTCCAATTAATTCTCTGGGGCGTTACCTACGCACAAGGGGATGCTACGTTGGCAATGGCTATTAACAGTTCTATTTATGTCATCAATGATGTTCTCGCATTTACGGTGAGTCCTTGGTTTAACTCCGGACGTAAGAAGCTGGGACTAAAGAAACTTTAATCTTAGTAGGTGATTAAATGGCCAATAAAAATGTCAAAAATACGGATGATTTACTACAGCTAATTAGTGACCAGTGGTGGCCAATAGGCGAGAGCCATAAATTTAATTTAGATCAATACAGCGTGAGCAATGCTGAATTGCCAACTGTCTTGCAAAAGATAAAGGACAAAGAACTGGATTACGAGCTGAACAAATCGTCAGACGGGGAAAGCACATTAAAGGTATACAAGCGATCACATTCAAGCACGCTTAAAAATGTAAAGTTCTTTATTGCCTTGCTTCTTGCGACCGTATCTGTGCTGTTGGCGACTTACGCTTGGATATTTTTGATAGTGCTTGTCTATCCGCTTTTAACCATTATAAGTAAGCTCCTTGATAATCATTGGCTTTCTTTGGAAGACTTTGGCAATTCGTACTGGAGTTTTTTATATGGTGGAGATAGTTAGTAATGAGGTGAGTGATGCTTGATAAAAATAAACTACGTGTTTGGGTAGTATTAGCTGAAACCTCGAAACACGGTGAACTAGCTATCAAAGCTTTTGACAACTTTGATGCTTTTTGCAAATTCACACGTGAGGCTAAGGAAAAAGGATATAAAACGTACTGGCGCCGTCGCGTTGATTTGCAGGATCCATAGTATAGATGTGGCGAATACGATTGGAGTTGGTCAAATGGATGAATGGTTAAAACGACATACTTATATTGTGTGCGGAACGTTAGAAAGAGCTAAGCACAGAGCGCTATGGGATATTTATAAGCTACCTCCGTCCCATTGGGAAATGCAGACTTCACTGCTTAGGATTGTCGGCCCTGAGGTTTATCAATACGTGAGCGTGTACCAAGTTTTACATAGCTTTGATGCTGTTAGTGACGTAGACCTGTTTGAACCTGATGATACTTGCAGTACCATCCCCAAAGACGAATTGAAGAAAGTCATCGATGTGTTATACAAGTCTCGTATGAAAACAGACAGAGATAAGTGGCGCGTGAAATGGCTCAAAGAACATGACTGGGGGCTGTGAGATAGATATGAGCGTGGAGATTATCCCTAAATGGACGATTGAATCCGAAATGAACAATGCACCGATCCCGGACGAAACAATTGAAATGGTAAACAAGAGGATCGTTGAGGCTGCCAATGATGGCAAAACTTCAGTGTTAGTTAATTTTGAATCTACAAAGCAGAAACGTCTGACGCTGTATTCATTAGCATGCCAGCTGGAGATAGCTGGTTACACTGTTACTAAGATGTTCGGCAATTCATCATTAGGTGCTTTGCTTATTGAATGGTAAACGGAGGGACATATATGGCTGAGGAAAAAGCAAGTGATAATCAGCAGGCTTATTACTGCGCCTTCGTAGAAAATGGGGACGAGCAATTTGTTATATTTGACAATGCGGATGCAATGCTTGACTTTGCTTTGTGGCTTAAACAACATCATTTTCCCGTTGATTATGGGAAGGTTACGATGTGTAAGTCGGCTGATGAAGCCATTTCAGTTATGAACCAGGATGAAAAGGATTGATTAGAATCATGACCGAATATCATATCAAACTCGATGACAATGAAGCTACAGCGGATGCCGTGCTTAAGGTGTTGGGGATGGTCTATCACAAAGGGTACGATGTCTCCCTTGATGCAGCGGAACACGTTATCACCATTACAACTAAAGAGGAAGATACTCGGCAGAATACTATAAAGAAAACACTTAAGAAAGTCCGTCGTAAGCTGTTCTGGAGAAGTATTTGGAAGAGCATTTGCCGTTGGGTAGCACGAAAAGGTTATTGGATTTCTGTGCTTATTGGGGTGCCAATTATCGTACTAGGGTGTAGAACAGACACTGCATCATCGATAATGATTGCCATTTGGATAGATACGATGATAATTTTGTTTTCGACGGTATAGCAAAAAGGCTTACGTCCTCAACGTGGGGATGTAAGCCTTTTGCATTAAATGGCGATAGACTGGGTCCACGAGCTAACCACTGGGTTAAGACTACGGTGTCTGACTTCGTGCGTGAAATGTCCGACATGAACCAGGATATTTAAAAATAAAAATATTGACATCAGATATGCCTGGAGATAGAGTATAAGTGTCGAAAAAGCTTGCTTCATGATATGGGGCAGGCTTTTCTTTTTGCAATGCATAATGTCGATACATTTTACGTTGATACTTTGTGGTGGTGATGATATAATAATTATGGTTCTGTAAAAGGAGCTGTATTTACTAAATTTAGTTTTTAGGAGGACCACTCATGACGAACACGACTGTAAAAGGAGACCTCACCTTATCAAGGTGGGGGAACAGTTTGTCGGTTCGTATACCAAAGAAAGTATCAACTGCCTTGGGTTTAGCGGATAGAGACAAGCTGTCTTATAAGATAGAGGACAACAAAATAGTTTTAACACCACAAAAGAAAGAAAGCCCATTGAGAAAAATGTTTGATGGTTTTGACACGGATGCATATTTCAAAGATGAGCACGGTAATAAAGAAACTGATTGGGGGCAACCTCAGGGTAAAGAATTATTTTAATTGCCGGAGCCTGGCCGTTACTCGGCGATGGCAATAAAATATTTTACTATGGAGGGTTGTTATACTATGATGATTAACAACTATAAGGAACTGTCTCAAGGCCAGATTATTAAGGTTAGCTTTGATCCAGGAAAAGGCCATGAACAAAAGAAAACTCGTCCAGCGATTGTTTTGTCGAACGACGACTTTAACCAATTGTGTGGCGGAATGGTAAAAGTGGCGCCAATTACTTCTAACACGAAGTATTTCCCACTTCACATCAAACTGCCCGCACTTGAGAATGTTCATGGTGTTGTTGAGCTAGATCAAGAGCGAACCTTAGACCTTAGTGATCGTTCCTTTGAACTTCTGGATGAGGTTCCCCAAAGCTTTTTGGCAGATGTTTTGAAAGTAAACAATGCCACATACTAAAAAATCCATCGGCTAAGTGAGCGATGGAACAGAAAGACTATATACTTGATGTGACAACTTAAGTATATAGTCTTTTTTTATTCGCGTAAAGCAAACACACGTTTAAGAGCTAAAAATAATGACTCTCAAAGCGAAAATTAATGCTGAAAAGTATTTAAAAAATTATGCTAAAAACTCCTTGATTATGAGAAACGCCCGACGTTTCGTGTGATAAATTACAGTCAAGGAGGTAATTATTATGAAGCAATATTCTAATGTTGAAGAATACGCTGATGAAATCTACGACAAACTATATGCGCGTGGTAGAAAGACAATTGACGCACTCAAAGAGAATGGCATAGTTACCAAGTATGACTTGATACGTGCGGGAGTTGCACCAAGCCAAACAGCAAGAGCTATAAGAGATCTGAAAGATCACGGTATTCCTATACAAGCACTTAGCCGCATCAAAACGCCTGAATCTCGGAATCCTGTTGTGCGCTATACTTTTGGCGATAGGAGAGACATACATCCAGAGTGGCAAGATGGACGGCGATTGGTACCAAAAGGAATAAAAGAGAAACTTATCCGTATTTATGGTGCAAGGTGTGCTTATTGTGGTGAAAAATTAGAACCAAGAGAATTGCAAGTTGATCACCGACTACCAGTTAAATACTTTGGAGAGCTAAGCCAAAAAGAAAAGCGCGATCCTCAAAATTACTTACTTCTATGCCCAGAGTGCAATCGAAAAAAGGCAGAAGCAGTAGATGAAGGATGCGCTAAAACCTGCTATAAAACAGATGACATGAGCATAATTAAGAGTTGTTATTGGTATGACCCTATCAATTATACTCATGTATGTATGAAGCCGATCAGAAGGTTAGAAATCAAGTGGGATGAAGATGATGTTGATAATTATAAAGCACTGATGAAAAAGGCTCAAAAACAAAATCTAACCCCACAAGAACTAATTAAAAACATGATTGAAAAATCAAAAGATGGTGATCAAACTAATTCACTTACAAATAGTAAGTAAGCATGCTTTTTAAATGAGCAAAAAACAAGTGAAAAATAGTGAAAAAACAACGAGAAAATGTTTGAGAAAAACTTTCTCGTTGTTTTTAATTTTTAGCTTACTTTTTGTTAGTAAGCATGCTTTTTAAATATATGAATTCCTCCCGCGCAGGCGAAAATTTACATTCCAAAATTAAACTCAATTTTTGCCACTGCGGTTTTATCGACCAATTACCTGCTTATTTTTCAAACTGGCAACCGTCAACCTCTCTACATACTCATGTATAGCACGGAAAGCGTCGGGCGTTTCTCATAATTGGCAACAATTTAGCGTGTATATATAGTAGAGATCTTTTTCAATTTATTTTCTATCATACGTTGACAATGTATGATAGTGTGATATTATATAAATGTAAGCTAATTACTAGCTTAAGCAGTCCCAAATTTCAAAATACTAGTTGAAAGGAGTTTGGGGGCTATGCTTATAGCAGTAAGCGCCCTTTTAGGAATAGCAACAGCTTATCGGTTAGCCTGTAAGGGCTATAAAGATTACTGGCAAGGCCAATGCCTAAAAGAAAAAGCCTTAAAGAAGCGGGCCAAACGCTTAGATAAGGCAAAAAATAAACGATAGTTTACAATTTTGGGAATCGTGGCGCGGTTCCCTTTTACGTATATAATTATACTATGGGAATGCAAAAATAGAAAGGTTTTAGAAATGCTGAAAATTCTGTTTGATATAGTAATTTTGGCTGTTGCCTTATATGTTAGTTACCGACTAATTAAATCAGGTTCTAACGACTTAAAAAAAGCTAAAAAGATAAGGCAAAAAGCTAAGGAAATGAAAGGGCAACGAAACCATGGCTAGATCTAAGAAACTTACAACAGAAGAAGCATATAAACGACAATTGGCCCGGAATGCTGAGTATAACCGTACACACAAAAAAGAAGCCTACCGCAATCAAAAGAAGTCACGGGCAAAGTCTTTTATTAACAAGGACGCAACGGCAGAAGAGTTAAAAGAGTTGCGGGTGTTAATTGATGAAAGACTAGAAGAAATTAGTGAAAATTAGAAGCGTCGGGCGTTTGCCCTGGTATAATATATTTATTATAAGACAGGGAGGGCAACCACATGGCAGTGACTAAAGCACACATAAAAGCATCGCGAAAATACGAGCGAAATAATCCGGACAGAACAGGCTATAACACGCTCAAGCGAAACGCCTTTAATTTTGCCAATGCTTACAATAAAGAAGGTACGAAAGCTCATATATATGTAACAAGTGACTACGGCCATAAGAATTACAAAAACGATTTAGAAAAGCTGAAATCTTTAATAGACTCTACTTTAGAAAATTTAGAAAAGTAATTCTACTTTTTCTATTTTTTATATTGACATAATCACGTAGCGTGTTATCATATAGTTGTCGAAAGGAAATACAGAGAATTTTATTTTTACACTAATAATCACGTAGCGTGTTAGGAGGAACAAACATGATCAAAATCGAATACAAATATTTGGACAGTTTCGACAGCATAAGCGATTTATATATCGCCTTAGAAGATGACGGACTTACAAGCGAGGAAATCCCAACGGCAGGAGATGAGCTATTAGAAAAAGGAAAGGCAAACACAAACAAATCAATTTATAAGCTTGTCGGTTGTGATTTATTCGTAGCACGGAAAAACAAGATTGTTGAGATTTTAGATTAGGGAGGAAATAAAAATGATTGTTTATGTAGTAAGTAACAAAAAGATGTTTGGCGGTCGGCTAGACGTTGAACAAGGAACCCAATTACTTAATGATCAAGTTTTATATGATGGTGAGCATTATCTTTACCGTCAAGAATGGGGCCAGGATTGGCAAGATCAAAACCACCTTAACCATGAAGACTTCGCAAAGGTGGTTGATGATAAATGGCTCTTTAATCACTCGCTTTATTATGGATGCCCAGTCTTGGATGGCATAAATCAGAACGAACTACAAACCAAATACGATGAATTTGTGGAATCAATGAACAGCAATTACTAGGGAGGAAACAAAAATGACTAAGGAAGAATTAGAGCAACGCTTATTAGAAAACAAAAAATTTCATTATCAAATGACTGGAAAAGATTCAATGATGGTTAGATATGAGATTAGGAACGGCAACAAGAAAGGCGCAGAAGAAGTATTGAAAGAATTAATCTTTTTAATGGACCTCTGGACAGATAAAGACGTGCCCGAATGGTACACACGGGAAGACCTAAAAAAGGATATTGCACGGGTTAAAGCTTTATAGAATGACTGGAAACAACTAAAGACGAGAGGAGTAATTATCATGGAAATCAAATTAGACGAACAACAAAAACAATTTTTCAACGATTTAGAAAGCAACAAGCCAATCCAAGCGGTAGCCGGTGCGAATGATTGGGCGATTACCACCGACCAATATATGCTCATGGGCTTGGCTTACATGCAACACAAGGACGATCGGTTAGGTAAACGAATTTTAGATTATTTATGCGAGTGTAATTTTCACTCATCACACGAAGCGCTAGAAAACGCAGACGGGACCGACTTATACGAATACTTGAAAGCATATTAAAGAGGACAACAAAATGAAAGCTTACAAATTACATACATACGATAAATATCAACGGTACTTTATATACCGTAAGCCAAACGAATACGAGGACGGAAAGCTATACGCGATTAGTTGGTACTACTCACTTTGTGATTGGAATGGGAACGAGCTAGACGGCTTCTATAGTGAGGATGATATAGCGGCGGCACTTGACGAGGGATATTACAGTGAAGACACGCAAACACTTGTATACCCACTTATAAACGGCGAAGAGCTACACAAAGATGACCCTTGTTACTTTGATCAACTCAAACAAGGAACAAGAACAATGCTCGATGGAACTTGCTACAAAGAATACTAGGAGGAATTTATTATGAACAAAGATTTAGTAATTAAGGTTTTGGGAATTTTACTTATTATTGCCGGGCTCAATTGGTTTGTCGACTCTACGAAGTTAAACGAAACACAGAGCCAAATTAGAACTGAACAGAAAGCAATGCATAAGGCAACTGACAAGATAGGTGACTTAAGCGCAACTAATAGCGATTTAACCAATGAAAACAAGAAACTGAAATACTCAGAGTCACACATTCAGGACGGACAACAAGTAAAAAATGACCGCTTCACATTGGACTACGAGGACGACGGCGGCGGAGATTATACGGTAACGATTTACCCAAACAGCAAAAAAGAACGGATGATCGCACAACAGGGCGACGGCGCTAAAGGGTTAGAGATCATTAACGTACCGAAGACGGACAAGCGAGTAACGACGGTAAACAACTAAAAAGGGGATTATAAAAATGATGAATGTTAATGAAATGGACTACACAAGTTTGATGACTAAAGCAATGGTTTTACTAGATGATGATGACAAGGTACGGCGGTTCTTGATGGAGACAACGCGAATCCTACAGGCACTATCTAAAAGCGATGTTGTATTCGACTATGAACAACGTGTGTTTAGGCGGAACTATTGGCGGTTTGTTTTACGGTACAACCTCACGCCAGCAATGAATAGAGCAACGGCAAGCAAGCTATATGCTCGGTTTGTTGGTGGCTACTGTGAAGGACTAGACGCTACAACAGAAAACGTTATGGGGATGTTGGTAGAAGAGTTAGCGGACAGCATTTCACGGGGTGAAAGCAAAGACAAACAACAGACAATTCTTGATAGCGCAATCACTCAACTACTAAGAAACTAAGTGGGGGCGAGATCATGGACAAGATGAAAAAGTACTACCGTGATAAGAAAAGCGCAGCGTTTAAGTTTATAGATCCAGGCGAACAAGGAAAACGACTTTTCTTTGAAGGCCGGAAAGACTATAAAGCCATGTTGATTAAGCTATTACTAGCAACGGTGGACCGGCTGCAATCCTTGGGCGTAGGCGTCCGGGTTACGGTAGGGGATGACACAGGATATACATATAAGACTAATAAGACAGACGAGGCGGCCTAATACGGGCCGTCTTTTTGTATGCTGTCATATTCCGGCATGTGTCAGCTGCCAGGTGTGACTACAGGCAAGCCGCTACACGATAGGCAACGAACACACCACAACAGAGACAGACAGCGGGCCGAACTATTACATGGCAATCGATGACCCGATCAGTAAGAGCGGAATAATTGCGAAATCATAGCGGTGTAACTAATGATATATTGATAGTGTAAGTTAATAAGGTTAAGGCGTTACCGTTTCGGCGGTAGCGTCTTTTTGTATACGATCATTGTACAGCCTAGCTATTAGGCCATATGAGCGATAGTAGCTCTATACGTGATAAACGGCATGTAGACATATAACGGTGCTAGGAGGCGAGCTAGTGAGCTATAAGCGGTACTTTAAAAGCTATGATAGTTTCTACCATTCAGCAGAGTGGCAAGCAGCACGACAGCAGGTGCTAGATCGTGATCACTACTTGTGCCAAGTATGCAAGCGGGCCGGACGTGTGACGCCTGCTACTACAGTGCACCACATCACACCGGTGCGGGTTGACTATAGCAAGCGACTCGACCCGGCGAACCTTGAGACGATATGCAAAGCGTGCCACAATGCCGAACACAACGAACGGGCAATGTCGTTGCATGACAAGCGACGCAAACTAAAAGCCGAAAAGCGATCAGACGTTTTCACGTTCAAGGCAAACCCGGAAACATGATATAAAGCCGTGTGGATGGTCAAAAAATGCACCCGGTGGAATCCCTTGAGGCTGTAGGGAACTGGTCCAAAAAGCATCAAAAAAGCGTTGTGTGGTGTGCAATTTTGCAAGATATAGCCCCCCGCCCCTAAAAAATATAAAATTATTTTTGCCATGGAGCGGTGCCATGCCTTACTTCACAAAAAACTCGTTTTTCAAAATTTTTTGCACACGAAAAAACGGCCCTCCGTCACTGGAGAACCGCTAATTTTGGACACTCATATTTCAACTTCATAATAACACAACTAAACATGGCGTCAAGCGCTAAATATCAAGGAAAGGAGGAGGTTGCGTCATGCCACAAACAGCCAAAAATGTGCTGCGATTAGTCGCTAATGGCAACTACAATCACAAGCCAAAAGATGAACTAAAACGGCGTGCAAAAAATGAGCAAAAATTAAAAGTGTCGGCTGAGCATATGGATCCGCCTGCTTACCTCGATTCTGGGTCAAAAAAGCAGTTTCGGGCCATTATTAAGCTATTTAAGGACACAGATCTACTTAACGAAGCCGATATTGATGAAATTGCCCGTTATTGTGACTTAACTAAAGAATACAAGTCATGCAATGCTCGACTGAAACGCAATGGGCGTTGGGTAGATGACAAGCCGAATCCGGATCTGCGGATGAAGCTTCAGATCTCAGCGGAGCTAGATAAGCTCGCCAAGAACCTTGGACTCAACCCAGCCGCTCGTGCATCGTTGGCCATCAACATGACGGACGACCAGAAGAGTGATGATGACGACGACTTCTAAACTACTAAAGCAAAACCCACTTGATATGGACTATACAGGTCTAACCAAGTGGGTTAATGCTTATATGGACAACGAAAAGTCACTTGGACATGTGCTAGACAAGCCATCTCCCATACTTTTGACCACTATTTATGCTCAATCGGTGGTAAATGGCGACATTATAGCTAGCAAATGGGTAAAACTGGCCTGTGAGCGTCACTTGAAGGACTTAAAACGATCTGAATCTGATCCAGATTACCCTTGGACGTTTAACGAAGAAAAAGGCTGGCGACCAATTCGCTTTATTGAGAAGAAGTGTCACCCAACTAAGGGGAGCTTCCAGCATTTAGTTATGCAACCCTGGCAGCACTTTGTTGTCGGGTCGATGTTTGGATGGGTCAACAAAAAGACTGGCGTTCGCCGTTTCCGTGAAAGTTTGATTTTTGTTGGCCGTAAGAACGGTAAACTCATCTCGCCGTTCTAAAATCGGGCAAAATCGGTGGAAACCTCGATTTATCGGTGCAATTTCAGCTTATTTTGCACCGAAAACGAGAAAATACCGAGATAACTTACCAGATAGCGCAAGGCTGGTAAGCATTGTAACGCGTAGGGGATGAACAAATATAGCTCCCCCAAGAGTGTCCGGCAATCATAACGATTGAAAATGTACGCTAAGCTGGGTTGGAATTGACCAACCGATGAAAATGAGGGCGACCTCCAGAGCATAGGATAAAAAGCCTATGGTTAATAACAATGAAGACTGAGTTGGAATCGGGTTTAGCCGACTATATGGCCGGCTTTGACGGGGAAAACGGCCCAAACGTCTACTTTTTAGCCAATTCTCAGCAACAATCACGTCTGCTTTTTGAAGGCTCACGGACCATGATCCAAAAATCGCCTTGGTTATCTGAACGGTTTGTTCCTAACCGAAGTGAAATTCGCTATCCAAAGACGGGCGGTAAGATCATGGCCATGTCTGCTGAAAAGAGTAACAAAGATGGTGAGAACGTCCACTTTGCTGTATTCGATGAAATTCACGAATACCAGGACTACTCGCTTATCAACGTCATGAAAAACTCTCGCGGGACACGTACACAGCCATTAATCGTCTATATCACGACTGCTGGTTACGTTTTGGACGGCCCTTTGGTGGATATGGTCGATCAGGGGCACGATACTCTTGATAATTATGACGATGACATTGACACGCGAACCTTCTATTACCTTGCGTGCTTAGACGATAAGGAAGAAGTCAACGACCCAACCAAGTGGGTTAAGGCCAATCCAAACATTGGCTTAATGCAATTGGCCGACATGATTAGCGACTTCAAAGACGACCGCCGTGTGCCTGCTCGTTTTGCCGATTGGTTAACCAAGCGGTTCAACATCTTCTCGGAAGTTGATGAATTAAGCTTCATTACTCCCGAAATCTTAAATAAAAATACACGTCACTTTGATCTAAATGAGCTTATGGACCGTGACTGCATTGGTGGTTACGATCTATCGGACACAGAGGACTTTACTTCTGCTTGTCTTGAGTTTCCGTTAGATGATGGTGGCGTTTTTGTGTTGGAACATTCATGGATTCCACACGCTCGTTATGAACGTGACAAGAACCCTGAACGAATTAGAAAGTGGGAACACGATGGGGATGTCACAATTATTCCTGGAGATTATGTCGACTATTCTTACGTACTTGACTGGTTCAGAGAAAAAGCCGAGAAATACAACATCGTCCAAATAAATTACGACCCTGCTAAGGCATTGCGCCTCAATAAAGAGCTAGAAGAAGCTGGCTTTACTACCGAAAAGGTTCGGCAAGGGTTTGTAACCCTTGGTGGACCAATGCAGAACTTCAAAGAGCTTCTGCTGGATGGCAAGGTTGTATTCAATGAGCAATCAATGTTTAAGTGGTACCTCAACAACGTACATTTACGGCAAGACCGGAATGATAATTGGTTGCCAACTAAGACTTCACAATCACGTAAAATTGATGGCTTTGCGGCGGCGCTAGATGCGCATGTATCAGTGATCGACATGTTGGTAGAACCCGAAGATGACGGGCCGGTTTCAACATATATCTCATTTGATTAAGGAGAAAACATGAAATATCTAGTAATGGTGCTAACGGCAATGTTTGCTGGAGCGCGTCTAGCTGGCGCAATTACGTGGTCGTGGTGGCTAGTATTTTCACCTTTAATTATTTATTACGGCCTCTGGGCGCTTTTAATTGTGCTGGCAATGACTGTTTCCATGATTTGGCAAGCAATTGACGAGCTTAAACACAAATAAACGGTCTAGCCGGAAAGGGGGTGTATAGATGGGACTATGGAAAAATATTAAGTCTGCCTTTACGGGGGATGTTAAACAAGAAGCCCCTAATTCTGATGGCTGGAATGGTCCAGGATTCCAATTTATCAACTGGAAGAATAGTAACTTCTGGGGAAGTCATAATGGGATGCTTCGGACTAATGAAGAAATCTTTGGCGTTATTAGTCGTTTGGCCAATACTGTTTCGAGTTTACCGATCCATGAATATAAGAACTACAAGGAAGTTACTACTGATGTCTCAGATTTACTTTCCTCAGAAGCTAATCCTTCGATGTCGGCCTTTCAATTAATTAATCAGATGGAAGTTTCCCGAAACAGCGAGGGTAATGCATATGCCTGGATTGAACGAGACACTAATGGGACTCCTATTCATCTATGGCCAATTGATCCTGCAACGATCATTGTTAAACGGAATATCGATGACAATTCTATTTGGTATGAAGTGAATAGTGATGAATATCATTTTTTGGTATTTAACACCGAAATCATCCACGTTAAGCACATTTCGCCGCTGACTGGTGTAGTTGGAATCTCTCCTTTGGATGTCCTGAAAGACCCGATGAAACTTCAAAAGGCTATCGAAGATTTTTCACTCAACGAAATGAAAAAGAAAGATAACTACATTATCAAGTATGATCGTTCAATTAGCCAGGAAAAGCTCAAGTCTTTATTGGATAGTTTCCGAAACATGGTTAATAACAACGGTGGAGCGATTGTCCAAGAACGTGGTTTTGATATTGAAAGGTACGAAAGCACGTTCCAACCGGGCGACCTTTCATCAGCCAACTCGGTAACTCGGTCACGAGTAGCAACTGCGTTTAATGTACCGCTATCGTTTCTAAACGAGACCCTTGATACAGGAAACGGTAAATCGAACGAACAAGTAATGGCTCAATTCGTTCAAATGACGTTACTGCCAATTGTTAAACAATATGAATCTGAATTTAATCGCAAGCTCTTAACGCGTTCCGAACGTGCTAGGGGCTTTTATTTTAAGTTCAACGTTAATGGGTTGCTTCGTGGTGACACCGCAGCTCGAACGAACTTCTATCAAATGATGATTCGTAACGGGATCGCTAGTTCTAACGACTTACGTAAGTTGGAAGAACTTCCACCGTCAGATAACAAAAACGCTGACCAACTTTGGATTACCGGTGACCTTTATCCGCTGGATTCCGATGTGGCTGAACGTAACGGTAAAAACACTTCAACCACCACTAACGACGCACCGAAAGGGGGTGGAAATAGTGGCACAGAAAACGATGATTCCCAAGTACCTGACGATCAAGCAGGAAAGCAAAACCAGCACGCCCGAAATGTTCATTGATGGTGAAATCGTAACTGATGAATACGAGGATACCGATACCTCAGCAGCTGGTTTTCGCGATGCTTTGAAGTCACTAGGGGATGTTAAGAACATCAATCTGCATATTAACTCTCCAGGTGGTTCTGTATTTGAAGGAATCGCAATCTATAACATGCTGAAACAAAATTCAGCCCATATCAATGTCTATGTTGATGGCTTAGCGGCCTCAATCGCAAGCGTTATCGCAATGAGCGGTGACGCTATTTTTATGCCTTCAAACGCCATGATGATGATCCACAACCCGTGGACGATGGCTGTCGGTAATGCGAACGAGCTTCGTAAGCAAGCTGACGATCTTGATCAGATCACCAAGTCCAGTGTCCAAACATATCTTGCTAAAGCGGGTGACAAGTTAGACGAAAAGACCCTGACGCAATTGATGGACAACGAAACTTGGCTGACCGCGCAGGAGGCCGTTGATTATGGCCTGGCTGATGAAGTTATGGAACCAAACAAGGCAGCGGCTTCTATTAGCAAGTCCTTTGCACAACGTTACCAGCACGTCCCGGAACAGCTGATTCGGCCAGATAAGGATCAGCAAAAGGCTGACAAGGAGAGCGACAAGGCTATGCGAGACAAGCTCTTACAACGCTATCAAACAAACCTCGAAGCTCTAAATCTCGACTTAAAGAATATGAAGGAGGAATAACCGAGATGAACTTTTATCAAATTAAAAAGAACGCCATGGATATGGCGGATGAAGCTAAGCAAGCTAACGAAAAGTTAAACGAAATGCTTGCTAACCCACAAGTAGCAACCGAAGACATCACTGCACAACAAAAGGTAGTAGATGCCGCACAGGAACGCTACGAAGTTGCTAAAAAGCAAATGGAAAAGGCAGAAGCCGAAGAAAAGAAGAACCTGAAGCCTGCAAAGGAAGTTAACACTTTAACCCCTGAACAAAAGCGTGATAAGGCTTTTGCTGAATTGGTTCGTAACACCATGGCTAAGGAAGCTGTTAGTCGTAACGTATACGAAGCATTAGGCGACAACGACACTACTGGTGGTAACAAGTTCCTGCCTAAGACCGTATCTACCAACATCATTACTCAACCGGATGAAACTAACCCACTGCGGCAGCTTTCTACGATTACTCAAATCCCTAACCTGGAAATTCCACGGCTGACTTTCACTCTGGGCGATGACTCATTCATCCAAGACACCGACACGGCCAAGGAAATTGAAGCAAAGGGTGAAACTGTAGCCTTCACTCGTAACAAGTTCAAGGTTATGGTCGGCATGTCCGAAACTGTTCTTTTGGGCTCTGACGCTAACTTGACTCAATACGTAGAAAACGGTCTGCGCAACGGTGTCACTGTCAAGGAACGTTCAGTAGCCTTTAACCCTGCACCAACCAGTGAAGCTGAAAAGCACATGTCCTTCTACGATGCTTCAAACAACATCAAGAGCGTATCTGGCGCTGATCTGTACGAAGCTATCACTAACGCTATTGCCGATCTTCACGAAGCATACCGTGAAAACGCAACTATCGTTATGAGCTACAAGGACTACCTGAAGATCATTCGGACTTTGGCTAACGGTTCAGCAACCCTTTACGGTGCTCAACCATCACAAGTGCTTGGCAAGCCAGTTGTATTCACTGATGCCGCTGTAAAACCTATCGTTGGTGACTTCTCATACAGTCAATACAACTACGACATCAACACTCTCTACGACCAAGATAAGGATGTTAAGACTGGTATCAACTACTTTGTTGTTACTGCTTGGATGGATCACCAAATCAAGCTTTCTAACGCCTTCCGTATCGCAGAAGTAGCGTCAAAATAGTTTCCCCATCAGGTGACGATGGGAAAAAGACAACCCCATCAACACCAACAGCAGGTGGGGATAATTCAAGTACCGGTACCAGCACCGGCAGTAAGAATGCTGGCACTAATAAATCAGCGGGAGCAAGCACGGGGTCTGCTTCTGCTGATGCAACAAGCGATGTGTCCGATGGGTTTGACCCAAAAGGTAGCGTAAAGCCAACTGACGCTCAGACGATTCCTGAAATTAAAGCTTATCTCGACAATCACGGGATTACTTATCCGTCAACGGCCAACAAAGTCGATTTACTCAAGCTAGTTAAATAGCTATAGCAAGGTGGTGATTATTTATGTCAATTCAAGAATTAAGAACAACAGTTACAGGCGACGACTTGGCACAGGCCAAAACTAGCTTGCGAATTGACCCTGACGATACGTTTGATGACGTTTTGATTCGAATGCTTATTAAAACGGCACGGCAAGACATTATTAACCAAGTCGGTGACAAGATTGATGACTTTTTCGACAATAATGACGTTTTTACGATGGCAGTATTGGTAGAAGTAGGGCACCTATACAATCACCGCGATTCGACTTCAACTCAGGAAGAGTTTGAAGTACCTATGGTTCAATATTCACTAATTAATTCTTTGAAGGACGAATATCGCTACCGGATGTGGCTAAAAGATCACCCTGATCAAGATGCTGATGAAGTAGCAGATGATAGTGCAGCAGGTTCAGATCAGAATGGTCAAAAAGGAAGTGAAGACAATGGCTAAAGGTATCAATCCAGCTCGAATGCGTTTCAAGCTTGAGTTTGGTAAAAACGAACCCACCGGAAAGAAAAATCTTAATACGGGTAAAGCTGTTAAGGGCTTTAACCCACACTTTACAAAATATGCCGGGTTATGGACGTTGAACCAAACTCAACAAATCACTCTAGCTGGTGCCGGCATCAAAGATGCTGTCGTCTTCTTTATTCGGCACAGTAATAAGGTCAACGATGAATATTTAATTCGTCGGGGCCAGAATATCTATACGATTGATAGTATCTCTTATGATGATGGTTTAACCCCTGATGGTTTTGACCTTATTACGTGCCACAAAAGCGTGGTAAATCATGCTTGAAATTACTGATAATAATTTCGATAAAGTGTTGGCCGATCTCAGCGACGGATTAACCCTAGAGGAACATAAGCGAATCAATAAAGCTGGCGACAAGATTTATGAGCGTGCTATGCAACAATTCCTGGACAGTCACAAGAGCGATCGTGTGTACAAAAAGGGAACTGAACACTTAGCAAACACGTTAACTCATGAAATCAAGGATGACGGAAGCTACGAGATCGGCTTTTCTAAGAAAGGCAAGAAAGCTTATGTTGCTCGTCTGTTAAATGATGGCTGGCGGCCTAAGAACCAACACGGAGGTCCTTATGGAACTGCTCCTAAAGGTGAAAAATATGCTGAATGGCATGACTTTATCGCTCGTATCGGTAAAGATCACGATAAAGAAATGGGCGAAGCAATGGCGCAAAAAGCCAAACAAATTATGGACGGCAAGGTTAGAGGCTAATGACACCAACAGCAAAGATCGTTGGCCTGCTAACTGACAACATAGGCAAGCTAAAGGGCGTAACTCCCGACAACATTTGTGCATACAAGATTGATAACGAGAACGTCGATAATACGAACGCCATTTTGGTCGTTTCGGAAGACGGCGATGGCCAACGGGATATGGGGAACGATGTTATTCTTTCGACTATTCGCCGCTTTTCAATCATGTTTTATTACCCCATCAATTTCGAGGGTGATATGGACTCAATTGAGAAATCAGTTGAGTCCTTTTTGTATACGCAAAATATCCGCCGCTACCTCAATGCCGGACACATTATGACCCCTGACACAGAAAACATAACAAATACCTTGAAATTTACGTATAAGGAGGATGAATTAGATGGCTAACGTTGGTCTCAAAATGCTCTACGTCGGTATCAAAAATGAAGATGGTACCGTCTTGACCGATGCCACCACTGGTGTATCTGCCGATGGTGTTTATGCAATCGATACAAATAAATCGCACATGAACTTAGGTGCTCAGACAGCTAACATCTCAAACCTTTCCGGTAACCCAGTTAAGATTTCCGGTAACAATGAAGTTGTTGATGTTACTAACCCACCTTCCTCACCATCTGTTGCGATCACTGCTAACTTGATTAATCCAGAAGTTAAACAGAAGATCCTGGGGCGGAAGCTTCTAGATTCTGGTATTTGGGTTGATCAAGATAAGCCAGTTTACGCTGGTTTGATTATTGAAACTCAATCACCAATCACTCTGGAATCTGTTTTCTACTGCTTCGGAATGGGTGAATTTACCGAAACGACTCAGAACGTTCAAACCAACACTGATACGGCCGAAACCCGTGAAAGTGATACGCTGACGTTCACTTCCATGAACTACAACAAGTTCAACGGTAAGAACTACGCCTTTGCTCGTGCGGGCGCTGATGGTTTCGATAAATCAAAGCTGTTTGACACAGTGTTCCCTGGTCAGACCTTTGTTACGGCTTCTCATGATGGTACGTCCGATGCTTCGCTTCACGGTGGCACAGCAACGGCCCCTCATGGATCTAGTGATATTGGTACTGGCAAATAAACAAGACTAACTGAAAAAAGACAGAGACGAGTGAAAGTGAGACGTAAACTTAGGAGGAATATGAATGGCAAAAACAGCAACATTAAAGGCTAAAGATGTATTGGGCAAAGACTTTACCATCATCGACTCAATGAGTAACATCAAAAAGATCAATGCTGGTATGAAAGCTATCTACAAGAGCATTGACGACATGGACAAGAAGAATAAGGATGCTACTTTTGCGGATTACAATGCCGTAATCACCGAAGAAGTGGTTAAACAAGTTTCTAACCTTCTTAACTTGAACAAGGAAGACTCAGAAAAGTTATCCACTATGTCCTACAGCGAAATGTTTGATTTCTACTCTAAGGCAGTTAACGACTTCACTGGGATGCACACTCCAAGCGTTCGGAAGATGCAAGATCGGATTGATCGGGCACAGAGCGCCACTGAAGAGGACCCAAAATAAAGCTCCGCCGAATCGTTTGGGATCTTGATAACTTAACGCAAGATATTGATTACATGGCACAACAAGCGCTGCAAAACGGGATTCTCCCGAGTGATTTTTACAACACTTCATTCAGTGACATGATGGCAGCGCAAAATGCTAAATCTAGGAAGGACCGTATTCAAGACCCAATCACACTGGTTGGCAGCAATGCCTTTACTTTCTAGAAATTTTTCAAGAAAGGAGGTTGAAAGATGCCTGTTGTAGAAGGATATACATTCGCGGTCGATATGCAAGATCGTGGTGTTAAAACAACCCTTCGACAAATCAAAGCTGATGCCAGTGCGATGAAGGCAGCTATGCGCTCTAGCTTTGAAACAATTCGTCAGGGTGAAGGTGCTTTTGCGGCTTACGATAATCGAATCAAAGATTCTGAACGGCTGATTAAAACGTACACCAAGGCTCAAGATGAGTTACGTGAACGCCTCAAGACTCTTGCAAAAGAACGTCAGAATCAGCTTGAAGAAATTAAGAAGTACGGCGATTCTCAAAGTGAAGCGGCTCAAAAGGCTCGATCGGCCTATGACAAGACTGAAACGGCTTATGCCAGAACCGCTCGACAAATTGAAAACTTCCAACACAAAATTAATCAGACTAGCACTTCCATTGAGAAAGACCGTGCTGAGATGCTTAAACTTAACACTGGACTATCACGGTTCCGTGCAGAAACCCAAAGTGCTAAGAATGTCATGACGGCTTACGTCAATGAGGTTAAATCTGAAGGGCATGCTTTTGCGACGTCTCGAGCTCAAGCACAGTCACTTAAAGTTCAACATCAAGCTTTAACCAACCAATATCGCGCTGAAGTTAGTGAAACGACTAGGTTACAAAGTAAAGTAAGTAGCCTACAGAGCGAGTATTCTCGGCAAGTAAGCAAGGTAGCCCAGACTCGTCGCGCACACGGTGAAAACTCTAGTGAGTATCGCAAAGAAGGAGCTGCACTGGTTGGCTTAAAGGAAAAGATGACCCAAGCCAATACAGAATTTTCTGAGCAAGCAACCCGAGCTTTACGTGTCCGAACGTCACTAAACGAAGTAGCGCGAGCAGAAGCATCTATTAACGGCCGTGGTGTTACTCGTTTGAGCAACGCCATGAACCTCTTGGATGCTCGGGCCCGTAGCGCAACGTCACATACTAGAGAGTGGGCTGAAGGACTGCGTGGTGGTATGCTGGCCGCTGCTGGTGCAGCTGTTCCACTGGGCTATGCAATTGGTGGAGCGGTTAAGCAAAGTGCTGATTTAGGTAACCAGTGGGTTCAGACTAAAAACTACTTATATACCGGCGCTAATTCGGCTAGAGAAGCTCGAAGTGAAGTAGCTAAGCTGGGCGAAATGCAGCGGGACGCTCGTAAATATTCAGATGAGTATGGATATTCTCAAAAAGATATTGCAACCCAATATGGTGAGTTAGTTAAGCGTGGTTACACTGCCCGACAATCGCTCGGTTCAATGAAGTCAATTCTTGAGGCTTCACGGGCCAGTGGCGATGATTATGGTGAGGTTGTTAAAGACGTTACTAACGCTGTCGATGCCTTCGGGATGCGTTCCAACAACACTGCTACCATGCTTCGCCATACTAATCAGGTCACTAATGATATGGCGTTTTCTGCTGATAAGACAGCTACTGACTTCAAAAGCATGGGTTATGCAATGAACTTTGTTTCATCAGTTGCTGAAGGTGCTGGATTCAACATTCGGCAAACCGCCGCAGCTATCGGTATTCTTAGCAACAGTGGTATTGAAGGTAGTTTAGCTGGTACTGGACTGCGTAAGGTCATTACTTCATTGACGGCGCCAACTACGGCGGCAACAAGTGCGATGCAAAAGTATGGCATGTCGATGGATGACTTTAAAACCAAGTCTGGCGCTCTGAAACCACTGCCTAAGATCATGGGCATTATTAACAAACACGTTGATCACCTAGGAAGGTCCGATAGAGCGGCATTCTTTAAGGCAATGTTTGGTACTACTGGTATGCAAGCGGCAAGTATCCTTGCTCGCCATTCTACAGAGTTACAGAAATTGAATGAGCAAGAAAAGAAAGCCGAAGAAGATGATTATGTTGGCAAACTAGCTCGGAAGCAGATGGAAAGTACCAAGATGCAGATGCAAGTGTTAAAGACTCGAATGCAGAACTTAGGTATTGTTATTGGTAATGAGCTTCTACCACAAATCAATAAAGTCGGTACTGCGTTCAACAGCTGGACACAAACTAAAGAGGGCAAAGAGGCGCTTCATGATGTCTCTGAAGCTGTTAAAGACGTTGCTAGTTCTATGGGTGGTCACTCAAGCGAAATCTTTTCCTGGTTTGGTGGATTCGTCGAAGGACTATCAAGTGTGGTTAAACCCGCTGCTGAGTTTATCCATTGGCTTGGCGAAATTGTTGATGCAGTAGAGAAGACGTTTGGCTTGTCGTCTCACCACAAAGATACGATCGCTAACTGGGCTGGTCGGGCTACTGGAGCTATTGTCGGTGTGATTGGAGCGTTCAAGCTTTTCAAGACCGTTGTTAATGGTATGAGTGCTGTCCGTGAGGATATTAAAAACTTATTCCATTTAGGCGGTATTGATGAAGAAAAAAGCAAAATTCAACGGGAAAATGAAGAGCTTCAAGCGAACATTGACCTTTGGAAAAAGCATAATGAAGTATCCGGCGGAGATTCTGCTGTAGGTGGCAGCATTACACCATCGGCCGGTGAAAAAGGAAAAGTTGAAGGTGCTGAAAACGCTGGCGAAAAAGGAGCGGCTAGATCTGTTGAAAGAGAAGCTGCGCAAACCGCAGAAAGATCTGGGGCAACCAGCGGAAAATGGTACGTTCGAGCCTTCCATAAAGTTGTGGTTCCTGGATTCAAAACCATTGGTAATTTAGCCCTCATGATGTTTACTGGCGGATTGCTTGATTTGGACATGGTTACCGCTGCTGGTAAAAAGGTTGTTTCTGCCTTTAAGGGTGCGGTTAGCAAAATCAAGTCATGGCGTGTTAAACCGGGCGTAGACGAACGGGGAATTGCTAATGATGGTACTAGGGCCGGTAAGACATTTACTGATAATGTTGATCGGTCGGTCAAGAGCAATAGCAAGCACGTTTCAACCAAGCGGATGTTTGACGGCTCTAAAGACGAAGCCGCCCGTAGTGGTAAGGAAACCGGTAGTGCCTTCTCCAGTAATGTTCACGATTCAGCAACTCGTAATGGCAAAAAGGTTAGTGTTAAAGATACTTTCCGAAATACTCCTAGTGAAGCCAGAGACTCTGGTCGAGCAACTGGTCGTTCGTTTACTGAGAACACAGGTAAAGCTGTAGAAGAAGGCAAAAAGACTATCCCAACTAAGGCAGTCTTTGAAAATGCCCCTAAAGAAGCAGAGGCGGCCGGTGCTAAAACTGGTGGCAGCTTTATCAGCCGAATGGGAATGGCTGTTAAAAGCAGTCGTTTAGGCGGTATTGGTCGATTTGTTGGTACTAAGATCGGTGGCGCCGCTACTATTGCGTTTGGTGCTGTTGACTTGTTTGCGGCGTTAGGATCTAGTTCTAAACGGAACAGAGCTGTAGCCGTTGGTAAGTCATTAGGACAAACTACTGGTGGCGCTATCGGTACCGGTGTTGGTGGTACTTTAGGATCTGCTTTTGGTCCAATCGGTACTGTCGCCGGTTCTATTCTTGGTGGTGCAATTGGTGGTACTGCTGGTAAAGCAATTGGCCGCACTCTGGGTAAAGCTTGGCCTGTAATTAAGAAGGGAGCAACTATTGCTGCAAGAGGATTAGCTAAGATCCTTGAATGGCCATTCAAAGTAGCAGGCAAAGCCGCACGCGGAATCGGCAAAATGATCGATAAGATTCGTGGCGGCCATTCTGGTGGCTCTAAAGCTGGCAACACTTCATCAGCTCAGCTTAAACAAATTAACCGTGTTCGGTCTGCCGTGCGTGGCTTAACTAATGATTTCCGCAAACTACAACGTGTAAATATTCGACGGACGTTTACACAAATTAGTCGGTCATCCAGACAGCTTTACACCTCATTTAGACGATTAATTCGAGTTAACGTTACTCGCTATTTCAATAACATTGGACGCTCAATTAATAAGTCACGACTAACAAAGAATCTACGACTGCTATCTCGGGAAGCACAACAGAATGCACGTGCATGGCGGCAATTACCTAAGCCATTGCGCAATGCATCAACTGCATTCACTCGGTTAAATCGCTCGTTGCGTCCGTTTAACCGAAAGAATAATGGGCTTACTCGAGCAGGGAACGATTCTCGTTCACTTTATCGGACGTTACGTCGGTATCCATTCGGTCGTGAAATGTTGACTCAATCTCAGCTGGCTAGTCGTTCTATGAACGGCAAATACAACTGGGCCTCAACTTTCCGTCATCGTGTTAACTCGATTAAACGTGATCTACGCTCATTCAAGAGTACGTTTAACCGTGATTGGAAAGACACGTGGAATCGGCTTAACCCAACTGCTAGCCATGCATTAAACAAGGTTATTGATACTGAACAATCAAAATTCAGCCAAATGCGGTCTGATGAAGATAAGTTCACATCAGCACACTTGAAGGCATGGAAGACTTGGGTCGATGCGGTGCGTGATTACATGCGTGTGGGCTTTAACAAGCTCCCTGGTTATGCTCGGACCGCTTCTCGTGGTATCATCCGGCGGTTAAACCAAGGTATCACTGGGATTAACGCTGTTATCGGCGACTTTGGTGGTGACAAGAAGCTTGAAAAGATCAACTACGCTAATGGTACTAAAGACATTGGTGGCCACCCTGGTGGTAACATGCTGGTCAACGATTCCGTTCGGCCACACTGGAAGGAATTAGTTCTTCTGCCGAATGGTCAAGCATTCATTCCACAAAGCCGGAATACCTTGATTCCGAATGCTCCTCGAGGGACGAAAGTTATGTCTGGTGAGCAGACGTATACCTTTATGAATTCCTTGGGTGTGCATCGGTACGATAAAGGTAATATGTCCGACGAAGAAATGGATAAGATTTCCCAACTCTTCGAAAAGAACCCCAAGCAAGCTTCAAAGCAGTTAATCCTTCAAAAGACTCATTGGGATGGTGCGCCAATTTACCCATCACTCGGTAAAGCGGAAGCAATTGCCTTTGCTACTGGAATTGCCAACAAGTTGAAAGATCTATTAGGCGAGCAGAAGGAACCCGTTAATGGTGACTGGCGTCCGGTTATTTTATCTGCCGCTGCTAAATTGGGTGTTCATTTGAGTGAAGTACAGATCGGTAAGTTACTTCGTCAGATCCAAACCGAATCTGGTGGTAATGAAAAGCTTCCTCAGCAAGGCCCAAGTGATGACCCTGATGGAGATGGATCTGGTCGTGCTCTTGGTTTACTTCAATTCAAACGATCGACTTTTGAAGCAGATGCCGTGCCTGGGCACCACAACATCTGGTCTGGTTATGACCAAATCCTTGCCGCCATTGCCACTCTTAATCGTGGTGGCGAAGGTGGTTGGGGTAACGTTGGTAACGGTCATGGATGGGCTGATGGTGGTTTTGTTAACCAACACGGCCTATATGAAATGGCAGAAGGCAATGAGCTTGAATCCATTATTCCAATGGATATCAACAAGCGCCCTCGTGCTCGTCAAATGATTGATGCTACCTTAACTCGAATGGAAAAAGATGGCGGTGGTTCAGGATTGCCTGATCGCTACGCCAACAACTCTGAGGAAAGTAAGAAGCGTTATGACACCGTAATTGAGCGGTTTAACGCTTTGGTAAAGCAAAACTCAGAAATGATTAGTTTATTAGGTAAGCTAATTGGTGCAACTAACTCAGCCAACGATCCAATGGCACGTTACAAGCAGACGGCTAAGGACACGTTGTTGAGTGACTATCAACGATTATCATTTTAGGAGGTGAATAGATGACTGGAAGAGATTTAGACATCAAGTCTTTGAAATATAACTGGCCAAAGCTGTTCATTAAGCCTCCTGATGGTGATGAAATTGATGCTGAAAACATCACAGCAGGTCTGCGTTATCTTGATGATGACACTAATCCGGTATTAGCCAACAACTATACGGCTGATTCTGGATTAGATGGCCAGGTATATTCCTATTCTCAATACGATAAGACAACGATAACTGGTCGGTTTTGGCTTCACTTTGGTGATTGGTACGATTACAAAATGAAGAAGCACGAAATCGCCCAGTTCTTTTCTCAAAAAGGTCTATACCGTATTCGAACCGATGCTGAACCCGGTAAGATCGCCTTTGTTCGGCCAAGCACCTATACGATTGCTTCTCAAGAAGACCAATCCCATGATATTCAATTTACGATTCCGTGGGACAACCCTTCTGGAGTTAAATGGTCGTATGCATATAGCGATGATCTTATGGAATATCAAAAAGACTTGTGGCAGTACGGCATGAATCTGCCTAACGGTCAGGATCTGAAATATCACTTTGTGAACCAACATTACTTCAAGGTCTACAACGCTAGTGATATCACCATTGATCCGCTACAAAGATATCCATTACAAATCATTGTGACAGGATATAATGGTCATTTTGACATGGTTAATCAGACCACTGGGGATGAAATCATCTATAGCGGTAGTATTGAGCCTGAAGATAAGCTCGTATTTAGTGATCTTAATGTCTACAAGAATGGAGAAATTGATAACCTTAATAGCAATTATGCTTGGATGCGGTTAGCTCCTGGCTGGAACGACATTAAGATCTTCGGCTACGATGATGTCGATGTTACCTTTCACTTTCGGTTTGTTTACCTTAACTAGGAAGGCGATAAATTAATGGAAAAATTATCAAGATCACCAACGGTGGTCTTTTTCTTTTGCGTAAATTAGTGAGGTGATTATTTATGATTTCTGCACTACAAGCATTACAAGACCACCGTTATGTATATTTTGGTTTTCAGTCTCATCCAACCGATAAGGATCCTTGGCAAGCCACACCAATGATGGCGTATTCCGATAATTTGGTTAGCTGGAAGACTATCGGCGAAGTTAACGGGATTCAACCGTTACGTGATGGTTATGTCAAGAAGATCGGTGATAACTATTACGTTATTGGAACGGGTGCGTTTTATAAGACATCTGATTTCATCGAGTTTCAAGCCCTTGACTACATACCAAACAAAAGTAATTTCAAAACTCTATGGGCGCCTGAAATATTCCAGGATCTAAACGGTAAATACCACATTGTTTATTGCGCTGGTGATTCTGATCAAGGGGTGTTAAATGATTACGTTGCTGATTTTGACCCCGCAACAGACACAATCAGTAATGTAGAACAAACAATTTCGTTCCGTGCCGATGCCATTGACAACAGTTACAAAATTGATCCGGATATTTTTGTACACGATGGTGTTTATTACTTAGCAATAGGCGGTAACTATATTTTTAGTTCAGATAACTATCTAGGCCCCTATCAGAAGTTCCCCGTTAACTTTGCACCCGCACCGCAAAAGTACAACAGCCACGATAGCGGCATTGCTGGATGGGTTGAAGGGCCGGAGCTGTTCTTAGATGGTAATGTGGTTCGTTTGTTTGCTGATCAAACTGATGGTAACGGCTTAGTTTTTCGTTCGTCTACCAGTGACAACATTATGGAATGGACTGAGCTGACTAAGACACGAGCCTCATTTAAGATGCGGCATGGATCCATCATCGTTAATGATAAGGTTACTGCTGAAGTTGATGTTGACGAATCAGATGTCCCTCAATTTGACCAAAGAGTTTTAATTCAAGGACTTCATGCCAAGCAGAAGGTACCAATGACCTGCTTTATGCGCGATAGTTTTCAAGTGCAATACGAGGATAACAGCACTAATGAAATCCAGTTTGTTGCCTACGACGATGGTTCACCAAGCTTCAATTATATTGCTGTTGAATCAACGGTTACTTTTAATAACGAGCCTTATGTTATTAAAAATGTTGAGGAAGATGAAAACGGCGTTGGCCTCTACACAGTAACTGCAATTCATTTTGTTAACAGTGAAATTGGTCGTGTTTTCCAGCACAACGTTCGCAATGGTGTGCTGACTTATACAGTTCAGGACGTATTGAATTACTTTCTGAATGATTCAACAGCCAATCCATTTGGATTCAGTTATCACGTTTATGGTGACTTCGATAAACAGCAAATTGAAAACCTGGGAAATGCTTCTGGTAAGGATATGATCCAGAAAATTACGGATACTTGGCCGGGAACAATTATTTATCCAGTTGGGCTTCGACTGGACGTTTACAGTGCTGACGCCTTTAAGAAAAACTTCGGTAAGCGAATTACCTATATCCACGATACTAGTGATATTAAGCTAACGGAAGATTCAACCAATATTACCAACCAGGTTCGGGTTATTGGTGCACAAAAGGAAACTCAGGATAATAGCACAGACACTTCTAGCCCGTCCATTAATATCGGCGATAACAATGGTGATAGTACCCCGGATTTCGATATTAGTGGTGATGACATCACTATTAAACGAAGCGGCTCATCTACAGACGCTTTTGTAGCCGATGCCAAAAAATACTTGGGTGTTCCGTATGTTTGGGGTGGTGCTGGTGGTGCGCGTGGTGGTAATCCGTTCTCTGGAATGGACTGCTCATCTTACGTATCACAAGTCTACCAAGACTTCGGAATTCATGTTCCGGCACAAACTCAAGCAATGGAACCATCATTCCATGAAATTCCGTATAGCGAAGCGGGGGCCGGAGATGTTGGATTCTACGGACCGCACGGCGGGACAACGCACATTTCCCTTTTACTAGATCACAACACAATGATCTATGAACCTCAGCCCGGAGAGGTTTGTAAGTCTGAACCAGTAAGCTACTTCCCGCCAAGCTGGTTTGCTCGTAATGATGCGATGCATGCTAAAGTAGCACAACCATCTGAGATTACAATCAGTGATGGTCTTGACGATAGTGAACTGATTAAGCCAGACACGATGACTTTATCTGTATCGGGTAGCAATGACGCCACCGATGGTAATGCTAAGGTGGAATATTACTTTGAGCCGTTCATTATTAGTCTGCCACACAGTATTGAAGAGTGGGGTCTACACCCGATGGCTGACATCCAAGATGACCGTTTTAAGTACGCTGATGCTATGCGTAAGTACGCGTCGAAACAATTGCAACCTGATCCGGCTATTACGGTTGAAATAACTATGCACAGTAATGAAATGCCGATAGCGGGTGAGATCAGAAAATTAACAATTCCTGATCAAGACACCATCTTAGGAAGAAAGGGAACACAACGATCTTACAACACCGATGTCACGGTCGTTGCATACACGTGGTATCCATTTAATCCAAGCCAAGGGACTGATATTACTTACGATAACATTCCGGCTACTTTGCTTTCACTTTCTTCGCCTAAGCGACAATTAGCAAACCTAAAGTCATTAATGAATCGAAATATGGATCGTGTTCCACAGGTTTATTATTCAAAAGATGATCCATCGCAAACCGAAAACGTGCGGAATGGAGCTATTTGGGTAAAACCTATCATTGCAGATTACGATAACCCTCATAAAACAGATAACGATCATAGCCATAGTGGAGGAGGTGAAAAGACTAATGGCGGAAGACAATCAAATAACTCCAACGACAAGAAATACTAGTTCAGCACCTATTATTCCAGATAGCCATGACAACGCTTTTGTACCTCATCAAATTTCTGATCACACCAAGATGGTTCAGACGTCCGTTATGGTTGATGGCTCTTGGGTAAATATTAATGACGTTCAAGACCAGCAGAACATGGAAGCTGACTTACACAAGGTCGCTAAAGTTGTCCAGGAACAGGTTGCTCAAATTGCAGAAGTTGTTGACAAAGCTAACGCCGCAATGGACCAGGCCAACAAAGCCGCCGACAGCTCTAACGTCAATAAAGCGGCTATTGATGCGGCTAACTCGGCCATTGACGAAGCTAAGCAAAGTGCTAGTGATGCCGTTCAGAAGCTTCAGACTAACCTGGAAAGCTTGATCCAGAACGTCAAAGGATCGGTTGATGCAACCAAC